>JAGRNP010000227.1 GCA_020440705.1 bacterium
CCTGGGAACGCTACCGGGGCGACGAGCACGGGGAGGACGCGCCGGCGGGCCATGCGCTGCGCCTGGTCACCTCGGACGGCCGCGAGAAGGACGTCGAGGCGAACCAGATCGTGCGGGGCTATCCGGCCAACCGGATCGGCACCGGCGGCCGCCTGGGTGTCTATTTCGCCCGCTGGCTCGAGTACCTAACGGCCGAACCCCGCGAGGCCAACAGCGAGGGCGGCGTGGCGCCGGCCATCTTCGGCACGGTGCTGATGACCATCGGCATGACGATCCTGGTGGTGCCCTTCGGCGTGATGGCCGCCCTGTACCTGCGCGAGTACGCCAAGCAGGGCTGGCTGACGAGCGTCGTGCGCATCGCCATCAACAACCTGGCCGGCGTGCCGAGCATCGTCTTCGGCGTGTTCGGCATGGGGTTCTTCAGCTACATGGTGGGCGGCAGCATCGACGCCATCTTCTTCGCCGACAAGCTGCCCAACCCGACCTTCGGCACCGGCGGCATCATGTGGGCGTCGCTCACCCTGGCGCTGCTGACGCTGCCGGTGGTCATCGTGGCGACCGAGGAGGCGCTGGCGGCCGTGCCGTCGTCCATGCGCGAGGGCTCGTTCGCCTGCGGGGCCACAAAGTGGCAGACGATCCGGCGGGTGGTGCTGCCGCGCTCGCTGCCCGGGGTCATGACCGGCGCGATCCTGGCCATGGCCCGCGGGGCCGGCGAGGTGGCGCCCCTGATGCTCGTCGGCGCCGTGAAGCTGGCCCCCGAGCTGCCCCTGGACGGCCATTTCCCGTTCCTGCACCCCGAACGCAGCTTCATGCACCTGGGCTTCCACATCTACGATCTCGGCTTCCAGAGCCAGAACTCGGAAGCCGCCAAGCCCATGGTGTTCACCACGACGATGCTGCTGATGGGCATCGTCCTGTTCCTGAACCTGGCCGCGATCTGGTTCCGGTCGCGCCTGAACCGCAAGTTCGCGGGTTCGAAGTTCTAGCCCGAAGGAAGTCGTGCCGATGGAGTCCTCGTTCGCCAACCTGAACGGTCCCGCGCCGCAGAAGAAGGGGCCGTCCCAGACGACGGACCGCCTGACGGACATCGCCGCCGGCAAGGTCGTCCCGACCAAGGTGCACCCGGAGCTGCAGGACGAGGAACTCGTCCTGGACGTGAAGGGCTTCAACCTGTGGTACGGGGAGAAGCAGGTCCTCTTCGACGTGAACCTGCCCGTGCCCAAGGGCAAGGTGACCGCCCTGATCGGGCCCTCGGGCTGCGGCAAGAGCACCCTGCTGCGGTCGGTGAACCGCATGAACGACCTGATCGACACCGTCCGCATCGGCGGCGACATGGAACTCGCCGGCGACACCATCTACGGCAAGGGCGTCGATGTGATCGAGCTGCGCCGGCGCATGGGCATGGTCTTCCAGAAGTCGAACCCGTTCCCCATGAGCATCAAGGACAACGTCACCTACGCCCTGCAGATCAACGGCGAGCGCAACCGCGCCGTCCTGGACGAGGTGTGCCGGACGGCCCTGGAGGGGGCCGCCCTTTGGGACGAGGTCAGTGACCGGCTCGACGAGAGCGCCCTCGGCATGAGCGGCGGCCAGCAGCAGCGGCTCTGCATCGCCCGGGCCATCGCCGCCGAGCCCGAGGTCCTGCTCATGGACGAGCCCTGCAGCGCCCTGGATCCCATCGCCACGACCCGTGTGGAGGAGCTCATTCTGCGCCTGCGGGGCGACTACACGGTGCTCATCGTGACCCACAACATGCAGCAGGCCTCGCGTGTGAGCGACTACACGGCCTTCATGTACCTCGGGCAGGTGGTGGAGTACGGGCCGACGGCTAGGCTGTTCACGAACCCGTTGCTTAAGGAGACCGAGGACTACATCACGGGCCGCTTCGGATAGCCCGTAGGTTGTGCCTTCAAGAATGTGTCTTCCGCCGAGCGCTGATCGCCGATAAGCGCTTGGCCATAGTTCAGAACGCATACCCCAGTTCGTGCCGCCTCTCCCGGTCCACCACGACCGTCCTGACCCGCCGCTCGTAGTACTCCGTCCACCGCGGCGGCACGTCGACCCGATTGCGGAAGCACCGCCGCCCCAGCAGTCCACCGATCGTCAGAGGTTCCGTCATCATCCCCAGTTCCATCGCCGGCGTCGGGCTGCCTCGGGCCTTCTCCCGGCGCCCCTTCATGTAGTTCCGCCACACCAGCAGGATCGCCAGCCGCTCCGCGCTCGCCTGCCGCCGCTTCGACCACGCGATCGTCTCCCGCTTGTGGTTCGCGCTGCTGTGACGGATCAGCAGGTCCAGCAGGTTGATCTCCCACAACGCGTTGTTCTTGTCGCGGTGGTCGCTCCCCGGCGTGATCCGATGCACGATCCGGGCCGGCAGCCTGCGGATCGACCGCTTGTACGCCGGGTGATCGTCGCTGAAGACCGTGGCTGACGCCCGGTTGCCCAGGGTCACCTCGAGGAGCTCGAACATGTCCTTCTCGATCGCCTTGGGGTCGGGACGGCCGTGGAGGAGTTCGAGTTCGCGGCGACGGCGCTTCTGCTGAGCGGTCATCCGGCCTTTGCGGCGGAGCGGGCTGTCGGTGAAGTAGTAGAAGAAGTCCGTCCCCTT
>JAGRNP010000228.1 GCA_020440705.1 bacterium
CGTGGCGCGCGGCACCGTGGTGGAAGTGTTCGTGGGTCGCGTGATCGACGCCAACCCGCTGTTGGCCGACGCCGACCCCGTGCCCGAGACCTTCCCCGATCCCTCCACGCCTGGCGGCGACACCGACGCGCCGGATATCGACGCCCCGCTGCCTTCGGCCGACGTGCCCGCGGACGTCGACACGCCGCAGCCCGACGCCACGACGTCCATGGGCGCGCCAACCGTCGACGCTCCGCAACCGGACGTGTCCACGGACGAGCCGACTCCGACAGGCGACGAGCCGTCCACCGAGCTGCCGCCGCTGCCCGCGCCGCGTCACACGACGGGCAACGGGACGCTGCCCGCTCCTGGCGAGGGCGATGGCGACGGACGCATGGCCGGGGCGCCGGGTGTTGCTCCGGGCATGCCTGCGCCGGGTGATGACGAGAAGGTCGAGGTCCCCAAGGTCCTCACCATGAAGATCGACGAGGCCGAGAAGAAGCTCGAAGAGCTCGGGCTCTTCGCCATCGTCGACTTCGAAGCGCGCGACAACCCCAACTACCAGAACACGGTGCTGCGCCAGATGCCCGATCCGGGCACCTTCGTGGCGCCCGCCTCGCAGGTCTATCTCACGGTCGCGAGGCTGCGGGAGAAGCCGCCCAGTGGCGACACCCCCCCGAGCGGTGACACGCCGCCGAGTGGTGACACGCCGCCGAGTGGTGACACGCCGGCGGTGCCGACGCCCACGGAGCCCACGCCGCCGGCTCCTGTCGCCGATCGCGAGGTGCCGGACGTCGTGGCCAGCTCGCTGCAGGCGGCCGAAGCCCTGTTGCGACGCGCGGGTCTCGTTGCGGCGGTCGAGAACGAGACGACCGATGACCTGCCCGCCGACCAGGTGATCAGCCAAGACCCCGCGGCCGGCACGATGTTGCCGGAAGGCGCCACCGTCATGCTCGTCGTGGCCCGCCCGACGAAGGCGCCGCAGACGACGCCGGCGCCGGGTCCAACCCCGGCGCCCGTACGCCCCGTCGAGCCGCCCGCGGGCGATGGCGCCGTCAAGGTGCCGGACGTGGTCGCGCGCACGCGCGATGCAGCCGAGTCGGCGGTGCGTGGGGCCGGGCTCTACTACCAGATCGAGCTCGAGGTCACCTCCGACCTGCCCGAGGGCCAGGTGATCAGCCAAGACCCGGCCGCCGGCGCCATGGCGGCTCCGGGCAGCACCGTGCGCCTGGTCGTCGCCCGCCCGTCGCTGGAAGCCGGTGTGCTCGTGCCGAACGTCGTCGGCCGCACGCGCGCCGAAGCCAGCACCATCCTCAACAACGAGAGCTTCCGTGTTCGCGTGCGTCACGGCGGCGGGACGGCCACCGAGCTCGGCCGCGTCACCGATCAAGCGCCGGCCGCTGGCACTCGCGCGCCCCGCTACTCGTGGGTCGAGATCGTCGTGGCGAGCACACTCGGCGCTCCGCACATCGCAGCGCATGCCGGCGATCCGACGCCGCTGCCCGGTACCACGGGTCAGCCGTCCGAAGCGCCCGACGAGACGTCCGGGCTGCGCAGGCCGCCGGGCGTCGAGCCGGGGACCGGCTTCCGCATGCCGCCGCCGACGCCCCGCGGCGTCGAGCCCGCGCCCAGCGTGAAGCTGCCGAACCCCGATGAGGCGACGCCGCTGCAGACGCCGGGCGTGATCGGCCACGAGGCCGTCGCGGCCATCGAGGACCTGCTGCGCGCAGGGTTCGTCGTGGTGATCGACCCGCGCGTGGCGGACGGCCCCACGGGCCGCGTCCTGGCCCAGCGCCCCGAGCCCGGCGCGACGGCCAAGGCAGGCGATCTCGTGCGCCTGCAGGTCGCCGTGGCGCCGGATCCCTCGTCCGCGTCGGTGCACCTCGCGCACACGCTCGGCGGCATGCTCGAGAAGGGCCGTCGCCTGCTCGGCAACACCGGCGCGCGCACCGAGGTCGTCGAGCTCGACATTCCCGGTCATCCCTACGCAGGCACGCGACGCATCGCCGCCCAGTTCCCCGCCGGCTCCGTCCCCAAGTCGCGAGCGGGTGTCGTCCGCCTCTGGGTCATCAAGTAGCCGCGATCCGCGTCCGCCTCTTCCCACCCCAGGGAACGAGCCGGGTGAGATCTTTGCTTCACGCTCCCATCGACCTGCGCACCCCAGCACGTGTCGCCGCGTGAAGAGGAGATCTCACCGGGCTCGGTACGCGAGCTACGGGGAACGCGAGACTCGGCTGGCGCGCACACCCCGGCCCAATCCGCAGCGTGAGCCGGGAAGCTCAGTCGGCTCGGTACCGCGCTTCCAAGGCACGGACGGCGCCCACGGCAGACGATCCAGGTCACACGACCCGCGCCCGCCGGGCGCGAGCAAGCGGCGCTACTCGGTACGGCCCGAGAGCCAGGCCTTGGCGCCGGCGATGAGGCCGTAGCCGAAGACGAGCGTGATGAGGACGAGGCCCGTGGCGTTCCAGGTGCGGACGTCCTCGAGCGAGCCATAGAGCTTGAGGCCCCAGAGAGCGCCGATCACGAGGCTGGCCAGGATCAGGACGACCAGCATGGAGCGCGCGCCCTGGTCGGAGCCGTGGTCCTTGTTCGCGTCGTGGTCGCTCATC
>JAGRNP010000229.1 GCA_020440705.1 bacterium
GACGACCATGCCGACCGCCAGGATGATCGCCGTCAGGGTGACCATGTCCACCTGGATGCCCAGCAGCAGCATCACCGCGAAGGTGAGCAGGAAGGACATGGGCATTGAAACGGCCACGACCAGCCCACGGCGCCAGCTGCCGAGGAAAAGGAAGATCACCACGGCGGCCAGCAGGAGCGCCTGCCAGACGCTTTCCAACATGTTTCCGACGACCTGGCGGGTGAACGAGGCGGATTCCTCGGCCTCGCTGAATACGACGTCTGGGTACTGCGCCGCAAGCTCGGCCAGGCGGGCGCGGGCGGCCTCCACGACCGCGACGGTGTTGGCGTCGTCCTGCTTGAATACTTGTAGGGCAATGGCCGGATTGCCGGCGACGTGGAAGCGGGACAGATCCTCTGCGCCACCGACGGCTATGACTGCCACGTCCCCGACCTTCAACTGCCGCCCGCCGACCACCGGCAGCGGGACGGCCGCCAGGCCCCCGGGATGATCCGGCTGGCCGTCGACGCGGAACCCGTACTGCGTGCCGCCGCTACGGATCTGTCCGGCCGGCAGGCTCACGTTGTGGTCCTGCAGGGCGGCTGCCACCTGACCGATGGTCAGACGGTAGGCTTCCAGGGCCGTCCGGTCGACCTGGACGGAGATTTCCGGTTCATGGCCGCCGAACACGTCGACCACGGCCACGCCGGGCACGCGCTGGATTTCAGGGGCCAGGACATCTTCGGCCAGGCGCCGGACTGATACTAGGTCCTCGCCCCTGGCGCCCACCGTCAGGACCGGTCGGTCGCTCGTGGAGAACTTCAGGACCTGGGGATCGGCGATGCCCGCCGGCAGGCCGGCGCGGATGCGGGTCAAGGCGTTCTGGACGTCGATGGCCGCCAAATCGACCGAGACCCCGTACCGAAACTCGACTTCCACCAGGGACAGCCCGTCCTGGGACGTGGAGGCCACGCGGGCCACGCCTTCGAGCGAGGCGCACTCGGTCTCGATGGGCTCGGACACCAGATCCGCCACGTCCGCGGCCGTCGCCCCCGGGTACGAGGTCAGGACGTTCACCAGGGGAGGCGCGGTGTCGGGGAACAGCTGGATAGGCAAGGCGAAGTAGGCCAGGGTCCCGAACATCAGCACGCCTAGGGAGAGCGCGTAGATCGTGTGGCGGTTGTCGAGGGCGAATCCGGGCATGCTCACGATCCGGCCTCCTGCGTGACGGAGAAGACCGCAGCGCCGTCGCTCAGACGGTCCAGGTTGGTGACCGCGACCAGGGCCCCCTGCGGTGGCGCGGGGGCGATGGAGACCCAGCCGTCGACCTCGAGTCCGGTGGCGACATCCCAGCGCCGGGCGACGCCATCCTCGATCAGGAAGATCCACCTGCTGTCACCCCGACCGGCGACCGCCCGGGAAGGAACCGCCGCCCCGCCGACGCTTTCCTCCAGAACGAAATGGACGGACACCGGTTCTCCGGGTCGCCAATCCGCTCCTACTTCCGTGGGCACCGGCAGGGTGACGGCAAAGGTGCGCCCCTGGCCAGTGGCCGCGGGTGCCACCTCCTCAACCGCGGTCGCGATCGCCTCCTTTCCCGCGCCATCCAGGAAAGCCGGGATGCCCACCTCGATACCGGCGCGCACGTCTTCTGCCACGACCGGCACCTGCACCTCGATGTCAGTGCCACCCACGAGGACCAGCGGCTGGCCGGGCAGCACATGCTGGCCCGCTTCCACCCTCCATTCGAGGACGGTGCCGGCAAACGGGGAACGCTCACGGGTCCAATCCAGTCGGGCCTCGGCTTCGGCCAGGGCCGCTGCGGCCGCCGTCGCTGCGCGCTCGCTCGCCGCCAGCTGGTCCCGGGGCACCGCTCCCTTTGCGGCCAGGCTGACATCCTCGTCCCTCCGGCGCGTCCAGTAGTCGCGATCGGCGCGCAGCCGGGCGACGGTCGCCTCCAGGTCGGGCGCATGAAGGGCGGCCAACTCCCGACCCTCGGCCACGGATTCGCCTTCCACAGCTCCCAAGGAAGCCACGGTTCCCTGGATCCGGGCCGCCAGCAGGACCTCCCGCGCAGGTGCGACCGTTCCCAGATAGTCGAGCGTTCGCTGCAGAGGAGTTGCGCGAACCGGGGCGACGCGAACCGCCACAGGAGGCGTCTTCGGTTCGGTGGGCTCCCGCTTGCAGCCCGGCAGGAACGCCGCCAACAGGATCACCCCGGCCACGACGAACGCTCCGCCGGCCATGCTCAAGCCCTTCGTTGTCATCGTTCACCCTCCACAATCTCCAATGCGAGTGCGGGAGTCAGCGTCCCGGCTGACTTGTGGAACTCGATCCGAGCAAGCCGGACCTCATTGCGCAGACCGGCTGAACGGATCTTCAAAGCCAGCAGTTCGTTCTCATCCGCCAGGAGAGTCGACAGAGGCAGCCGGCCGGCCTCGTGCAGTTCCACTTGCGCGTCCACAGCCCTTGCCTTGGCCTCCGCACTCGCTCGGATCAGGCCCAGCTGGCCCTCCGCCGAATGCCAGCGATGAGTCGCCAACTCCATCCCGATGGTTGTTTCCTGCCTGA
>JAGRNP010000230.1 GCA_020440705.1 bacterium
GCCCTCCATGCGGCGCTCGTGCGGGTCGACGTAGCCCTCGATGATGAAGTCGGCGTCGGCGGGCACCTCGAGGTCGCAGGTCACGGCCTTGCAGAAGCGGATGGGCTCGCCCGTGAGGAAGCCCGCGAAGAGGGCCTCGTCGATGTCGGGCGGCAGGGGCGCCGTGGCGGCGTAGGTCATCACCGGGGGGCCGCCGATGGCCACGCAAACCGGCATGCGCTCTTCACGCGCTTCGTACTCCGCATAATGTGCGGCGCCGGTCTTGTGCAGCTGCCAGTGCATGCCGGTGGTCTTGCCGTCATACACCTGCATGCGGTACATGCCGATATTACGCCGCCCGTTCTCCGGGTTCCGTGTAATAACCAAAGGCGTGGTAATATACGGCCCGGCGTCGCCCGGCCAGGTGGTCAGCACCGGCATCAGGTCGAGCAGGCCGCTCTTCTCCAGGTCGGCCCCCTGGTAGACCACTTCCTGGCACGGACCCTTGCCCACCGACTTGGGCGAGGCGCTGCCCCAGTCCTTCAGCTTGCCCAGCATCTGGATCTTCTGCCACAGGCCCTCGGGCGGACCCATCTTCAGCGGCTCCTCGACCTTGGCCACGGCCTCGGCCACCGTCTCGCAGCCCAGGGCCCAGGCCATGCGCTGGTCGCTGGCGTAGAGGTTGATCAGCAGGGGGACGGGCTTCCCGTCCGGCCCGCGGGCCTGTTCGGTGCGGCCGCGGGCGGCGCTGTACTTGCCGGGAACGGGGTTTTCGAAGAGCAGGGCGGGGTTCTCGCCGTTTTTCACGAATCGGTCGGCGATCTCCGTCACCTCGAGCACCGGGTCGACCGGCTCGGAGATACGGATCAGCTCGCCCTTCGCCTCGAGGAACGCCACGAAGGCGCGCAGATCGTGGACCGGGATGCCGGCGGCGTTGGTCTTGGGCATGGTCGTCCTGTCGCGGGATCAATGGTCCGGGGTGGTGTCAGCGGAAAACTTAGCATTGGGGCCCGCGAGCGGCAAGCAGGGGCGGAATGCCTGCGGACGGCCCGTGCCTGTTTCGGTTGGACAGCGGGCCGGGCCGGTGTACCATCATTCTGCTCGCCCGCTTTCAAGAAAAGGGGCACCCCTGTGAACATCCGAACCCTGAGCTTCATTCTCGCCCTGGGCACGGTCCTGGCCGCGACCCCGGCGCACGCCTTTGACGGGGACCGACGCGGCTTCCTCCTCGGCCTGGGCGCCGGCTACGGCTCCGCGGAAGCCTTCAGGAACACCGACAAGGGGACGGCGACGTCGTTCAAGATCGGCGCCGGGCTGAACGACAGGACCCTGCTCTACTATTCCAACCGGGTGGTCTTCTTCTCGCAGCACGGCGACGTCGACTATCAGGGCATGACCGCCGCCGGCGTCTCCTTCTACCTGCAACCCGACCAGCCCTCGTTCTTCTTCTCCGGTGAGCTCGGCGTCGCCGCAAGGCGTTCCCGTCGCGGCACTTCCAACCTCGGCTTCACCGTGGGCGTCGGCTACGAATTCACGCGCCACCTCAACTTCGAACTCAACTACATGAACGGACCCATCGACGAAAGCAGCGAACTGAAGAACTTCACGGCCGTGCTCAGCTGGATCTGGTACTAGCCGACGGGTGCCCACCAACCGGCGGCCCGCCTACTCCACCGGCCTCTGCCACATGTCGTACGCGATCCGCCACCGCCCGTCGAAGTCCCGCTCCCAGACCACCAGGTACCCGCCCGACGCCGATTGCGTCTCTCCGTCGCCCTGCCGCCAGCTGTTGTGCCAGGTGCCCGTGTCCACGGCGAGGTCGCCGCGCAGGTCGATCCGGCTCGACTTCATCTGGTGGGTCAGGTTCTCGCGGCCCGCGCGCGGCGCGAACCAGCTGGCCGCCTTGTCGGCCCCCACCAGCTCGCGGCCGGGCGGCAGCAGCACGGCGTCCACAGTATACAGCGTCCGGATCGCGGCCGTGTCGCCCTGGCAGTACGCCGCCGAAAAGGCCCGGCTCGCGCCCTGAATGGCGGCCAAATCGGCATCATGGCTCGTATTTTCTTGCGCCAACGCACCAGAAGTGAGCGCCAACACAGCCAGAACCTCCACCGATATCCAAAACATCGCCAACTTCCGACCGGTCATGCCCTGCATCCTTCCCGGGGCCTCGCGCGGCCCCGTCCGATCCCGTATACTGAGTGCGGTGCGCCGCACCGCCCGCCACCCCCGCGGGTCGGCGCCCAGGAGGGAAGACCATGTCCATCCGTCCCGTCAACATCACCCCGGGCACCGGCGCCCGCCACCGGCCGGCCGGCCTCGTCGCCCTGGCCCTGACCGCCCTGCTCGTCGCGGCCTCCGGCTGCGGCGACGACACGGTGCGCGCGCCGGGCGATCCGGTCGTCTGCACCGCCGAGGTCGTGCCCGGCCTCTACATCGACATCACCGACGCCGCCACCGGCCGGCCCGCCGCCTGCGGGGCGTCCGTGGTCATCAGCGACGGCGCCTATGTCGAGACGGCCACCGACTTCTGCGACCAGGCCTTCGGCCCATTGCCGCCCTCGTGG
>JAGRNP010000231.1 GCA_020440705.1 bacterium
ACAATAGGGATGGTGCTGCTTTGCGATCCCGTCCCCACGGCAAGCGGTAGGGCCTCTTACGGGTCTGCCCAGAGTGGATCGGGTCGGGCTGGCTTCGCCAGGGTGAGGAGAATGCGTCGATGTTCCAGCGTTCCAGTTCTCCAGCAGGGGCGGCGGATTCCGGACCCACGAAATCGCCACCAGCAGCCGTTTCTGGTGCTTTTGGGGCCGTATTGGATCTCGCGTAACTGGAACACTTGGATTCGGTGGAAACTTGTTTCGAGGTTCTTCCACGCTTCAAGGGCCGGGGTCGCCGGCACCCGCTGGCCTTGCCCTGGAAGGAACCGCCCTGCATCTGACGGAGGCGCGTGTATTCCTGACCGGCGGATTTGATTCCTCTTCCTCCGTGCTGACCGCTCTGGCCTGACGTCCCCATTGCCCGCTTCCATCCCCCCTTTGTCCCGATTAGGGCAGAGGGGTTCGCGCTATCCCGCGGGCGGTGAACCGAGCAAGGCAGGCCGTGCAGCTAGGCCACCGCCGAGCGAGGCCCGACCAGTCTAAATGACATTTAGATTGGTCGCCTCTTTCTGAAACAGCCATAACTCCAGCGTGCCTCATCGGGGCTCGCCGCCGCCACGGCCGAGACGCTACCACGGCCTGGCAACCGCCCCGAATCCGCACAACTGAGTTCAGATACAAGACGTTAGCTTCGAAGCAGGAGAGGGACCGATCCATGAATTCGCCCGCGAATTGCCGCCATTTCCAATGCCGATCCCCTGAATCCCAGGCCACCATTATCCCGGTATGGCCTACCGTCCGCGCAAACGACGGTGTGCGATGAGGCGCTATGTCGAAGCCGCGGTCGACTCCGAGATTCAGGCGCTCCGCCACACCTCATCCGGCCGGGCTTGTGCTGCCTTCAAGGCCGCCGCCGCCATCGGCGGGTTCGTGGGAGCGGGGGAGGTCGACCGATCCGTTGCCGAGCGCACCCTCCTTTCAGCGGCCCTGGAGACTGGGCTCCCCGAGCGCGAGGCGGCAGGCCACATCCGTCGCGGCATCCTGCGCGGGGAGAAGACGCCGCGCACTGTTCCAGAATCGGTGTGCCACCGAAACATCAAATCCCAGGCTCCCCACTTTGCCAGGCCCGCCGCGCCAGCCCGGACCCACGCGGACCAATCGCCTGCCCGCCCTCCGCAGCAAGAAGTCGTCGCGCTGTGGGCATCGTCCCTCCCCGTGAGCGCCGACGCCGACTCCACCGCCTGGTTCGCCCACCGCTTTGGCCCTGCTGCGGCCTGGTCCCTCCAGCAATCCGAACTGTGGGACCTTGCCCGCGCGATCCCCGCAGGCCTCCGCCTGCCCCGCTGGGCCCGCTCGCAGGGCGGCCCGTGGAACCACACCGGCCACCGTATTATCTTCCGCCACTGGGACCATACCGGCCAGGCCGTCTCCCTCCGCGCCCGCTCCATCGACCCATCTGTGACCCCGAAATCCCTGGCCCCATCCGGCTACACCGTCAAGGGTCTGGTCCTCGCCGACCCGCTCGCCCAGCAACTCCTCGGCGGTGTCTGCCCCAGCTGGTGGCAGCCGCGCCAGGTCATCGTGGCCGAAGGCGAACCCGACTGGCTGCTCTGGGCCCTGCGCCAGCCTGAGACAGACGAGCAGGGTCCCGCCGTCCTCGGCGTCGAGGCCGGCGCCTGGTCCCCGCAGATCGCCGCCCGCATTCCTACCGGAGCTTCGGTCGTCATCCGCACCCACCACGACGAGCCCGGCAGGCGCTACGCCCAACAGATCGCGGCCTCCCTCCTGGGACGCTGCCGCATCTTCCGCTCCAGCACGGGAGAGGAGGTGTCGCAGTGAAGGACGACAACGACCGTCTCCTCGAAGGCACTCTTCCGCAGGACCCGTTCGCCGATGCCGAACCCCTCAACCCGGACACGCCGGAAGCGACCACCGACGAGAACCCCGCCTGGCCCGATCCCCTGCCCATCGGCCCCGTGGCCAACGTCCCGGCCTTCCCCGTGGACACCCTGCCTCCCTGGCTGCGGAACTGGGTCACCGCCCTGGCTACGGCTCTGCAATGCCCTGTCGACCTACCCGCCATGCTCGGCCTCGCCGTGCTGGCCCTTTGCGGCGCGAAGAGGTACCAGGTCCACGTGGCCCAGGGCTGGGACGAGCCCCTGAACCTCTACGTCGCCGTTGCCCTGAAGCCCGGCGAGTCCAAGAGCCCGGCTTTCGCTGCGGCCATCCGTCCAGTCTCCCGCTTCGTGGCCGAGGAGCGCAAGCGCACCGACCCGGAGATCCGCGCGGCCATGGCCCGCGCCGACGTCGCAGCCAAGCGGACCGATCACCTCAAGACCCGCGCCGCCAAAGCCAGCGCGCCGGAGGAGTACGCCAAGTCCCTGGCCCTAGTCGAGGAGGCCGTGCTTGAGCAGGGCGCCATCGAGGTCCCGGTGCCCCTGCGGCTGGTCCTGGACGACGTGACCGCCGAGTCGCTCGAGGCCGTGCTGCGCCAGCAGGGCGGCCGCATCGCCCTCATGTCCGACTCAGGCGCTCCAACACTGCG
>JAGRNP010000232.1 GCA_020440705.1 bacterium
GAAGCAGCCGACGCCGGAGTCGGCGCCCAGGTAGTCGGCACCGTGGCACGAGGTGCAGGCGGCGGCGCTGTTGGCGCGCACCTCGGCGCCGTGCCGATCGCCGGCGGCCCAGCCCTCGGGGTGGTTGCCGTTGGGACCGTCGTGGCACTGGTAGCAGCTGACGGCGCTCCAGCCGCCGAGGTAGTCGGCGCCGTGGCAGGCGACACACGAGCCGGAGCCGTTGGCGACCACGAAGGCGCCGTGCTCCGGCTGGGTGGCCCAGTCGACCGGGTGCCCGCCCGGGCCGTCGTGGCACTCGAAGCAGCTGCGGCCCGAGGTGCCGCCCTGGAAGTCGGCGCCGTGGCAGAGGGCGCACGCGGTCGCGCTGTTGGCGCGCACGTTCGCGCCGTGCTGGTCGCCTGCGGCCCAGCCCTCGGGGTGGCCGCTCACGCCGGCGTGGCAGTCGAAGCAGCTGACGCCGCTCCAGCCGCCGCTGAAGTCCTCGCCGTGGCAGGGGATGCAGCCCGCGGTGCCGTCGGCGATGACGGCGGCGCCGTGGGCGTCGGGCTCGGCCCAGCCGGTGGGATGTCCGCCGGGGCCGTCGTGGCACTTGCTGCAGCTCGGGGCGCGGTCGTCGCCCTGCAGGTCTTCGCCGTGGCAGGTGCGGCAGCTGGCCGTGGCCCGGGCGGCGACGTAGGCGCCGTGGAAATCCGGATCCACCGCCTTCATCCAGCTGGGCGGATGGGCGGTCAGGTCGGGGTCGTCGACGCGCTCGGCGCAGCTGGACAGGAGCGCGCCCGCGCCGAGCAGGACCACGAGGGCGACGGCGAGGCGTGCGGTGCGGTGGCGGGCGGGATGCGTGGTGGCCATCTCAGCCTCCTTGGTGACAGCGGGCGCACGTCGGTTCGGCGGCCCCGGTCTCGTGGCAGGCGATGCAGCTCTCGATGTCGAAGAGCCCTTCGGCGGCGTGGCGGCCACCGCCCGCGGTGACCCAGTCGGTGCGCGAGTGGTCGCCCGGCAGCACGCGCTCGGCGAGGTGGCAGCTGCTGCAGAACTGGGGTTCGCGGTGGCACGTGGCGCAATCGGCCTCGTGGCCGCGGGCGTCGAGGGCGTGGTTGTAGGCGTAGTTCAGGTCGTGGCTGCGCGGCCGGATGTCGTCGCCGGCGTGGCATTCGGCGCAGGTCGTGCGGGTGTGGCACAGGAAGCACGCCTGCTCGTCCTGGCGGGCACAGACGCCGTGGGCGGACCGCCACTGGGCGCCGTGGTCGGCGGGCAGGAGGTCCTGGTCCGCCTCGTGGCAGAGGCGGCAGTCGGTGTAGCGATCGGCCGTGGCGTGGCACGCGCGGCAGTCGGGTTTGGTCGGCAGCACCGGATGCGCGGCCGCGGGATCGCCGTGGCAGGCGGCGCAGGCCATGTCGCGGGCCAGGTGCGCGGCGTGGCTGAAACGGCCGGCGCCGAAGTCGGGCCGCGGGTAGTCGCCGGCCTCGTCCACGTTGCTGTGGCAGGTGGCGCAGCCGGTGTCGTCGTCGACGTCGTGGCAGTCGGCGCAGACGTCCATGTCGGGCAGCAGGCGGTCGGAGGGCGACGCGCTGTCGCGGGCGTCCTCGTGGCACACGGCGCATTCGACCTCGTTCTCGAAGTGGAGGTCGTGGGGAAAGATGATGTGGTCCGGGCCGCCGTCCTGGGCATGGAGGCCCGTGGCGATCAGGACGAGCAGCAGGACGGGCAGCGTCAGGGTGCGGGTCATGGCAGGGACCTCCCCGTCCCGAGGCCGTAGCGGGAGCTGCCGGCCGCGCCGAAGACGTCGAGCCCCACGAGGAAGCGGACGTCCTGGTCGTAGATGGTGTTGGCCAGGCTCTGGACCTCGGCCCGCAGCTGCCAGCCGGTGCCCACGTCCCAGCGGACGCGTCCGGCGAGGGTGGTCACGTCGCGGTCCTGGTCGGCGGGGGCGTCCTCCACCAGGGCCCAGGTGAGCAGCGATGCCTCGCCCTCGACGCGCACGCGCGGATGGACCTGCGTGCCCCATTCGCCGTACCAGCAGTTCTCCTCGCCCGTGTCGCCCGTGCGCACCGAGTAGCCGATCCGGCCGCCGGGCACCAGGGCGGCCAGGCCCAGGCGGGTGCTGCTGCGGTCGCCGACAAACGAGCCCCAGGCCTCGATCTCGCCGCCGAAGCCCGAGGGCCAGCGGCGGCGGGCCGTGGCCCGGGCCAGCCGGATGCGCTCGAAATCGGTGAAGCGCGCGAACCACGAAGCGGCGTCCACCTGCGGCGTGCGGTCGACGTACTGGAACTCGAGTTCGGCGCCGGATCCGTGGCGCCACTGGCCCTGGGCCTGCAGGCGGGTCCAGGCCTCGCGTTCGAGATCGTACTCGGCCCGCGCGGCGCCGCGCAGGGCGCCCTGCCCGGGGGAGACGAGGCCGGCGCCGACGGGCCGCGCGGCCACGCGCCCGTTCCGCTCGCGGTAGGCACCAGAAAGGTCGATGCGCCAGCCCGGCACCGTACGCCAGCGGAT
>JAGRNP010000233.1 GCA_020440705.1 bacterium
CGGCGCCGCCGGCGGCGGTCCCGGCGTCGCCCCCGGTGCCGATGCCGCACCGCGCCAGGTCGTCGGTGCCGATGGGGTCGCCCGGGGCCAGGATCGCCAGCCGCTCGACGGCGTTGCCCAGCTCGCGGATGTTGCCCGGCCAGGGCAGCCCGCGCAATCGCTCGAGGGCGGCGGGCGCGAAGGCGCGCTGGGGCAGGGCGTTCTCGTCGAGGTAGGAGGCCAGGAAGTGCTCGGCCAGCAGCGGGATGTCGGCCGCCCGCGCGCGCAGGGGCGGCACGTGGATGGGCACGACGTTCAGGCGGAAGAAGAGATCCTCGCGGAAGGTCCCGGCCGCGGCCTCCGCCGCGAGGTCCTTGTTCGTCGCGGCGAGCACGCGCACGTCGACGCGCACGGTGTCGTTGCCGCCGACCCGCTCGATCTCGCCTTCCTGCAGGGCGCGCAGCACCTTGGCCTGCGCCTTCAGCGACATGTCGCCGATCTCGTCCAGGAAGAGGGTGCCGCCGTGGGCCTGCAGGAACTTGCCGTCGCGGGTCTGGGTGGCGCCGGTGTAGGCGCCCTTGACCGCGCCGAAGAGCTCGCTCTCGATGAGCTCCTCGGGAATGGCCGCGCAGTTCACCTTCACGAACGGCTTGCCCGCCCGTTCGCTCGCCTCGTGCACGGCGCGGGCCACGAGCTCCTTCCCCGTGCCGCTCTCGCCGGTGATGAGCACGCGCGCACCGGTGGGCGCCACCCGCGCCACCTGGGCGCGGATGTCGCGCATGGGCGGCGTCTCGCCGACCATCAGGTGCCGGCGGCTCTCGCGGTCGCGCAACTGGCGCACCTCGCGGCCGAGATTGCGCACGTCCAGGGCGTTGCGGATGGCCACGAGCAACCGCTCCTTGCCGAGCGGCTTCTCCATGAAATCGAAGGCGCCGCGGCGCGTGGCCTCGACCGCCGTCGAGATGGTGCCGTGACCGGAGATCATGATCACCGGCAGCTCCTTCTCCGAGGCGTGCAGGCGACCGAGGACCTCCAGGCCGTCGATGCCGGGCAACCGCACGTCGAGCACCACCACGTCGGGCCGTTCCTCGGCCACGCGCGCCAGGCCCTCCTCGCCGGTCTCGGCGGTGTCGACGGTGAAGCCCTCGTCGGAGAGCACCATCTGGAAGGTGCGCCGGATGTTCCGTTCGTCGTCGATGATCAGCACGCGGGGCGTCATGGCGCCGTCTCCTCGGATGTTGCCGGATCGGCCACCGGTTCGGTCAGCGGCAGATCGAGGGTGAAGGTCGTGCCCGTGCCGGGCGTGCTCGCCACGTCGATGCGCCCGCCGTGGCCGGCGACGATGTTGGCGACGATGGCCAGGCCGAGGCCCATGCCGTCGCGCTTGGTGGTGAAGTCGGGCTCGAAGACGCGCTCGAGGTTTTCCGGGGCGATGCCCACGCCGCGGTCGCTCACGGTGAGCCGCACGCCGGCGCCCCCGGAGCGCGCAACCGCCAGGGCCACCGGCCCGGCGACGCCGGCCTCGCCCATGGCCGCCTGGCCGTTGTCGACCAGGTTGATCAGCACCCGGCGCAGGGCGTCGGCGTCGAACCAGCCGTCGAGGGCGGCGTCGGCGCCGGCGAGGGCAAGCCCCTCCGGGCCATAGAGCTGTCCGACGTCGCGCAGCAGGGCCGCCAGGTCGCTGCGGGTCGGCACGGGCTTCGGCAACCGGGCGAAATCGCCGAACTCGCGCACCAGGCGCCGCAGGCTTTCCACCTCTTCGCCCACGATCTCGGCCACCTCGTCGAGCAGGGCGCGGTACTTCTCGTCGTCGCCCGGATAACGGTCGCGGGCCTGGTTCACCGCCAGGAGGATCGGCGTGAGCGGATTCTTCACCTCGTGGGCCAGGGTGCGCGCCATGCCGCGCCAGGCGGCGGCGCGCTCGAGGCGGGCCAGGTCGCGGCGCTGCTCGGCCAGGCGGCCCACCATGGCGTCGAAGCTGCGCACGAGTTCGCCCACCTCGCCCGGGCCCTCGTGGACGAGCCGGAACTCCAGATCGCCGCGGCCGACGCGGCGGGTCGCGCCCACCAACCTCTCGAGGGGCCCGACCATGCGGCGCGACCACAGCGTGCCCACGACGAGGGCGACGACGATCAGGCCCACGTAGACCACGAGGAACGGGCCCACGAAGCTGAGCACGACGCGCCCTTCCTCGGCGCGCACCGCCTTGAGCAGGCTGACGCCATCGGTGAGCCGGCCGGCCCGCGCGACCATGCCGTCGGGCAGGGGCTGCAGGACCACCGCGGCGTCGCCCGCCGGCCGGGCGACCACGGCCACGAGGGTGTCGTCGACGCGGCGCGACGGCGCGACGGCGCCGGCGGCCGGACGCTCCCACGACGCGACCTGGTCGAGCAGGGCGGGACGGGCGGCGAGGTAGGCCTCG
>JAGRNP010000234.1 GCA_020440705.1 bacterium
TGGGCGGCGATGTAGAGCATGTCGCCGACGGCGGTCATCCAGGCCGTCTCGGGCAGGCCGTCGGCGTCGGCCCACGGCGCGGTCGAGTAGACGGCGGTGACCGCTTCGGTCGCCACGTCGACCTTCAGCAGCTCGGCGGTGTCGTAGCAGCTCACGTAGGCGTCGCCCGCCGTGTCGAAGGCGATGTCCTGGGGGTTGCGGCCCGCGCCGAGGCTGAACTCGCGCTCGAGGGCCCCGCTCTCGCCGTACACCTGCAGCACGTTCGCGCCCGCACGCCCCACCACGTAGAGGCGGCCGTCGTGGTGGCGGGCCACGGCGTCGCCCGGCACCGTCGCGAGGTCGGCGCCAACGGACCACGGGGCGTCGGGCGCGAAGCCGCGCAGGCGCCCGAAGGTGGAGTAGTCGGTCGTCAGCACCCAGGCCGACTGGGCGGTGGCGGCCGAGGCGGCGGCCAGGAGGACGAGGATGGGCAGCAGGCGGGTGGTCTTCATGTCAGTACCTCAACCGGGCGGAGAGCCGCCAGGTGCGTCCGGGAAGGGGGTAGCCATCGACGTCGTAGACCGCGTCGTCGGTCAGGTTGATGACCTCGGCCTGCACCGTGACCAGGCCGGCCGGACCGAGCAGGTCCGGTCGCCAGTCGCGGGCGCAGCCGAGGTTCACGAGGGTGCGGGCCGGCGCGCGGCCGGCCTCGGTGTTGTAGCGGTCGCGGTAGTTGTCGCCGAGGTGGGCCAGGCCGGCCCAGGGGCGCCAGGCGCCGAAGCGCCCGGAGAGCCGGGCATGGGCCTCGACGTCGGGCAGGAACGGCACGCGCTTGCCGTCGTAGGTCGGCGAGTCCTCCTCGGTGACGCGCTGCATCGTGAGGTTCGCGTCCAGGCGCAGGTCCGCGGGCAGGGCCACCCCCACCTCGGTCTCGAGGCCCCGCGCCAGGGTGCGGTCGGCGTTCTCGGCCTTCGTCGAGCGGGGACCGTTGGCCACGAAGACGATCTTGTCCTCGGTCTCGGCGATGTACGCGGCCACGCGGCCGGTGAAGCCCCCGCGCCGCAGGCTGAACGCCAGGTCGGCGCTGCGCAGGCGCTCCGCACGCAGCCCGGGATTGCCGTCGACCCCGCCCCGGTGACCGAAGAGCTCGACCCACGACGGCTGCCGCACGGTGCGCGCGGCGTGGGCCTCGACGAAGAACGTCGCCGGACGCACCTCCCACACCGCGCCCACGGAGGGAGAGACGTCGTCGCGCACCGTCTCCAGGAAGTCGGGCTGCCAGGGCACGGGCGGATTCAGGGGGAAGGTGTCGTGGGTGTGCTGCCAGCGCCAGGCCGGCGAGAGCGTCACGCGCCCCCGGGCGGCGTGGACATCGAGCACGGCGAAGGCCCCGACGGCCCGGCGGCGCCGCTCGGGATCCTCGCGCCCGGCGGTGGTCCCCGTCCGTTCCTGGCCGCGCCAGTCGGCGCCCATCGTCAGGTCGAGCCGGTCGCGCACGAGGGTCGGCGCCCAGGCGAGGCGGCCGGCGAGGTCGGCGTCGCGGGCGTGGCTCGTGCCGGCGGGCGTCAGGCCCACCTCCCGTTGCGGGTCGAAGAGGAATTCGTTGCCGCGCCCCGCCGCGCCGTCCAGCCGCACGAGGCCGTCGCGCCAGGACACGTGCACCTGGCCGTCGAGCCGGTCGTAGCGCACGGACGCGTGGGGACTGGGCAGGCCGATGGGACCGGGGCGTCCCCCGTCGCGCCGGGTGAAGCCCGCGGCCACGCGCACGTCGAAGTCGTCCCCGTGCCAGCGGCCGTTGCCCCACGCCCCCCACTCCTCGAGCCAGGCGTTCTCGCGCACCCGCACGGTATCGTCGTCGCTGCGGTGGAAGGTCTGGTTGTGGTCGACGTAGCTGAAGTCGTTGTCGGCACGGTGACCGTGCACGAGGATCTGGGCGGTGCGCGCCCCGTCGCCGCCGCGGCCGGCCCACGAGGCCCGCGCCGAGCGCTCGCCGAACGAACCCGCCAGCGCCTCGGCATCCCAGCCCTCGTCGCCGTCGCGGGTGATGAAGTTGACGGCGCCGGCGCCCCCCACGCCGCCGAGGCCGGCCGGCACGGTGCCGCGGTGCACCTCGACGGCGGCAAGGCGATCCAGGGGCAGGCGGCCGAAGCCGGCCAGGCCGGTCTGGGCATCGGGCAGGGGCATGCCGTCGAGGAAGAAGCGGATCTGGGCGGGGGCCGAGCCGCGCAGCGAGGGCACGGCGGTGGCGCCCCAGCCGCCGAGGCGCGCCGTCTGGAAGCCGGCCACGCCGCCGAGCAGGTCGCCGAGGTCGCGGTAGCCCACGGCGTCGTCGACCTCGACCCGGCTCATGACCGCCGCGGTCGAGGGCGCGGCCGGCC
>JAGRNP010000235.1 GCA_020440705.1 bacterium
CACTACGAAGGCACGGAGATCGACATGACGCAGGGCGTGTCCGCCGGCCCCTACGCGTCGCCCTACCGCTGGCGCCCCATGGGCTTCGAGGTCGACGGCGAGCAGTACACCTGGGAGCGCCCCATCTCGACCCAGCAGACGGGCTTCTCGATGGTCACCCAGTCGCGCGCCTGGCTGCCCGACGCCGTCGGCGGCCTCACCTGGTACGGTCTGGACGACACCTGGTTCACCTGCTACGTGCCCCTGTACTGCGGCATCACCGACATCCCGCCCAGCTACGCCACCGGCACGCTCGGCCGCTTCAGCTGGGACTCGGCCTGGTGGGTGTTCAACTTCGTGTCCAACTACGTGAACCTGAAGTACGAGCCCATGGTGCGCGACGTCATGGCCGTGCAGGCCGAGATCGAGGGCGACTTCCTCGACCTGCAGCCTGCCGTCGAGACGACCGCCGCGGCCCTCGCCGCAAGCGATCCGGCCCTGATGCGGCGCTACCTGACCGACTACTCGGTGCAGCACGCCGAAATGGTGACCGACCGCTGGCGGGCGCTGGGCGAGCACCTGCTGACGAAGTACAACGACGGATTCATCAAGGACGACCGGGGACGGCCGCAGGAGACCGGCTACCCCGAAGCCTGGCTGCGGGCGGTGCTGCAGGCCGAGCCGGACCGGTTCCGCCTGCCGCAGGATGCTCCGGCCGATCTCGCCGAGCCGAAGGACTACTGACCCCAGCCGTTGGAGGCCGACCCATGCGCCGCCCGATCACCATCCTGACAGGGCTGATCCTGCTCCTCGCCGCCGCGACCGCGTTCGCCGACGGCTTCGCCGTTCCGGACGACGCCCGGCGGCTGCTGCCCGGCGAAACCACGGCCGTGGTGGCCGTCGCGTCCCTCGACGAGGTGCTCGACGAGATCGTGACCCTCGCCCACCGGTTCGACCCCGACAGCGATGTGCAGCGGGATTCCATCCTGGCCGACATGGGCGACGACTTCGCCACCCTGGCCGAACTCGTCGATCCGCGCCGGCCCCTGTTCCTCGCCGGCAGCCTGGCCGATCCCATGGCCGGGACCGAACCGCCCCTCGTCTTCGTGCTGCCCAAGGCCGCCGGGGCCGATCTGGCCAAGCTGCCGGCCGCGGCGACCCGGCACGGCCCGGCCCTGACCGAAGGCGGCTACTTCGCCATCTCGTCGATTCCCGGCTACGTGCCCGGCCCCGCCGCCTCCGATCTCGCCGCTCATCTCCCGGCGGGGGTGGTCAGCGTCTCGCTCGACCTCGGCACCGTCGTGACCGACTACGGGGCCTTCCTGGAGATGGGCCTGGCAGGCATCCCGACCCGACCCAACGGCACGCCGCCCAACGACACCGGCGCCATGACCGAGGACGAGGCCGCGGCCATGGCCGAGGCCCTGCGCGCGATCGCCGCGTCGGTCGAGCGCCTCGACCTCGCCCTCGGCCGCCGCGACAATCTGTTCACCTCGCACCTCGGCCTGGGCGTGAAGCCCGGCAGCGCCCTCGACGCCGGCCCGCAGCCCGCGTTCGCCACGGCCCTGGACCTCACCGGCGCCCTGCCCGCCGACGCCACCCTGTGGCAGGTGGTGGCCCTCGACCAGACCCGCATCTTCGCCTCGTTCCGGGACTACTATCTGGTCTCCCTGGGCCAGTCGCTGGGCGGGCTGAGCGGCCCGCAGCGCGAGGCCTACGAGGCCTGGGTGGCCGACTACCTGGACGCCATGGACCTGTGGGCCCGCCCTCTCGCCGCCGGCCTGACCCCGGACGGCGAGTCCATGCTCAGCCACGCCGTCATGGCCCACGACGACCCCGCCGCCGCCCTGGACCGGCTGGCGGCGCTCATCGACGGCCTGGGCAGCCTGGACATCGGCTACCAGCTGACCCCCCGCGACCCGTCCGAACTCGCCGGCGTCCCGTTCCGCTCCTGGGACATCGCCTTCGACCTGGCCCGGTTCGAGGCCGCGATGCCCGACGCGGGCAATCCCGCCATGACGGGCGCGGCCCGCATGCAGGCCGAACAGCTGGTCTCGATCATGCGCAAGGTCGTCCCGCGGATCCAGCTCGGTGCCGGCCGCGACCACCTCTATTTCGCCGCGACGACCGACACCGACGATCTGGCCAAGATGGTGCGGCGCATCGAGAAGGGCGACTTCGGCCGTCCCCGGGCCGACGTCTCCCGGGTTGCCGCCGCCGCCGGGCCGGCCTGCCGGCAGGTCGTCGTCGGCGACCTCCACGGGCTCATGCAGTGGGTCACCGACATCATGTCCGAGATCGACGCCGACGAGAAGGCTACCCTCCTGGCCCATCCCATCCCGTTCGAAG
>JAGRNP010000236.1 GCA_020440705.1 bacterium
CTGTTCATCACCGGCGGCTACAACGCCGCCCTGAACCGGGAAGAGCAGGCGAAGATCTACAGCGCCGGGGTCAGCGAGGAGACGCAGGCGCAGGTCGCCGCTCAGCGCGCCCTGCTCGACGAGAAGGTGCGCTACCTCGACGCGGAAAAGGGCGTGCTGTGCATGCCCATCGAGGACGCCATGGACCGGGTCGTGGCGAAGAACGCCAGATAGCCGGCCCGACCGGCAGCGACAGGCATCCAGGACCCGACCGCCCGCGCGGCGGCACGAAAGAGGTAACGGTTTGATCGGCAGCGCCAATCTTACAGCGTGGTTTCCCGATTGGGGTTCGACCTTCGCCCCCGACGTGGACATGCCCTTCCATGACATCTACTTCGCGGCGGCGGCGGCCCTGATCCTGACCGTGGGTCTGGCGGTCGTCTTCGTGCGGACCTTCATGCGGCGCGGCGATGCCCCGGCACCGGTGCGGGGCGGTGCCCTGAACCTGCCCCTGCTGGGCCTGTGGCTCCTGGGAGCGCTGGGCCTGGCCGGTTTCGCCTTCCAGGCGGGACTGCCCGGACTGCTCGACCGGGGCGTGGCACCCTACGGCGCCTACGGCGTCCAGGTGAACGCCCGCGAGGGGGCCTGGAAGTTCACCTATCCCGAAGGCTCGGTCACCGACACGCTCCGGGTTCCGGTCGGCCGCCCGGTCAAGCTGGCCCTGACCACCGAGGACGTGGCGCAGGACCTGCTGATCCCGGCCATGCGGGTGCAGCAGGCGATCCTTCCGGGCCGGACGACCACGGCCTGGTTCGAGGCGGTCTCCGCCGGGACGTTCCCGGTGTACAGCGGGACGTTCAGCGAGCTGACCCAGGACAGCCTGGCGACGGCCGTGGTGGCCCTCGCGGCCCCGGACTTCGACGCCTGGCTCGCGTCCGTCGGCGACATCTTCGTGGGCCGCACCCTGCCGGAAGTGGGCGAACTGCTCTACAACCGCCACGGCTGCAAGGCCTGCCACTCCCTGGACGGTTCGAAGCTCGTCGGTCCTTCGCTGAAGAACGTCTACGGGTTCGAGTTCCTGACGACGACGGGCGAGACCATCGTCGCGGACGACGCCTACATCCGCCAGTCGATCCTGGAGCCGAACGCTTCGGTCATCGACGGCTTCCAACCGGTCATGACGCCGTTCGCCGGGGTGCTGGGAGACCGCGAGATCGGCGCCATCACCGAGTTCCTGAAGTCGATTTCGGACCGCGGAGACACCGGCGGCCAGGAGGGTAAGTAGATGCACACCGTAACCGAATCGGCGGCCGACGCGGTCCGGCGCAGCTTCCTGGGCGGCCCCGGCGGATTCTCCGGGTGGTTCAACACCACGGACCACAAACGCATCTCGCTCATGTTCCTGGCCTGGACCGGGGGCGCGTTCGTGCTGGCGATGATCCTGGCGCTGCTGCCGCTGGTGAAGGCCGTCGGCGGCCCGGGGCTGGGCAACCGGCTGATCCTCGAGACGCTGACCTACCAGCGCCTGCTGCAGGTGTTCGCCTGGCTGGTGCCGGTCCTGCCGATGGTGCTGGGCTACTTCCTGCTGCCCCTGCAGATCGGCGCCGCGAACACGGCGTTCCCCGGCATGGGGCGCTGGAGCCTGCGGTCCTACGTGGTCGGACTGGTCCTCCTGATCGGGACGATGGCGACCTTCCCGGTCGGCACGGGCTGGACCCTGGATTCGCACCTGAGCCTGCTCGATCCGGGCGCCGTGGCGCTGCTGCTGATCGCCCTGTTCTGCATGGGGCTGAGCTGGTTCCTGACCGGGATCAATTTCGTGGTCACGGTCCATCACGGCCGCCGCGAGGGGCTGGGCTTCTTCGGGCTGCCGTTCACGGCGTGGGGCTTCTACCTCTACGGCTACCTGATGACGGCCGCGGGGGGCGTCTTCGCGGTGATCGTGCTCTATCTGGCGGCGAGTCGCGTCTCGACCGTCGGGCTGTTCGGCTGGCAGGCCGACCCCATGGTCTGGCGGACCTATTTCTGGTTCGCGGTCAGGCCGCTGGCCTACTTCGTGTTCATTCCCGCGGTCGGCATCGTCAGCGACGTCATCGGGGGCATGGCCCGGCGCACGTCGCCGGGCTACCGGACCCTGGTCGGGTCGATGATCGCGTTGACGGGCCTGGCCCTGGCCGGCTACGGCGCCGGACTGTTCGGACAGGGCATCAGCCCGGCCGGCAGCCTGGTGTTCAGCGTCGTGAGCCTGGCGGCTGCGGTGCCCATCGCCCTGATCAGCTTCGTCTGGCTGTCGACGCTCTACCGCGGCAGCATCACCTGCGGGTCCCCGCTCACGTTCAGCGTCGCGTTCATCCTGCATGCCGGGA
>JAGRNP010000237.1 GCA_020440705.1 bacterium
AGGGCGGCGTCGCTGCCGGCGGCCAGCCGGCGGCCGGCCTCGCCGAGCCGCGCGCCGCGGGCCGCGAGATGGCCCGTGGCCGCACTGCCCAGACGGGCGGCGAGTCGGCCGAGTCGGTCGTGCCGGCGGTTCAGGTCGCTGCCCACGCGCTGCTGCAGGCGTGCCGCCGCCTGCTCGAAGCGCAGCCGGGCCCGCAGCGCCGCCCCGGTCGCCGCACGGGCCAACCGGTCCTCGACGGCGACCCGACGGGCCGCCGCGGCCAGGATGTCGTCCAGGCGGTCCTGCAGGGCCGCGGCCACGACGTCGAGCCGCCCGGCCTGCCCGTCCACCACGTCGACGAGGAACTCCGCCGCGGCCGTGGGCGTCTTGCAGCTCGTGTGGGCCACCAGGTCGGCGATGGACTTGTCGATCTCGTGGCCGATGGCCGTGACCACCGGCACCGGACAGCGGGCGATGGCCTCGGCCAGGTCGCGCTGGTCGAACCAGCTGAGGTCGGCGCGGGAGCCCCCGCCGCGGGTCAGCACGATGACGTCGACGCCGGCGTCGACCTGGCGTCGCAGGGCCGTCAGCACCTCGCGCTCGAGCTGCTCGCCCTGCATGCGGGCCCCCACCAGGTGCACCCGGAAGGCCCAGGGGCTGGCGGCCAGGCCGGTGCGGAAGTCCTGTTCGGCGGCGCTGCCCGGCGAGGTGATCAGCCCCACGTGCAGGGGCAGGTCGGGCAGGGGCGCCGTCGCGTTGAGGCCGAGCAGTTCGTGGGCCTCGAGGTAGGCCAGCGTCTCGCGCCGCCGGGCCTCGAGACGGCCGAGAGCGAAGGTCTTGTCGACGCCGACGATCTTCAGGCTGAGCTTCCCGAACTTGGCGTAGAAGTCGACCTTGCACTCGAGGCAGACCTCGATCTTGTTGGCGATCCGGAAGTCGGGATCGGTGCCGTCGAGGTAGCGGCCAAGACCGTAGCGCTGCCGGTCCCAGCCCATGAGCGAGACGGGGATCTGGTACTCCGCCGCGCCGCTGCGGCCCGTCTCGTGCAGCTCGAAGTAGACGTGGGTGCGGCGGTCGGCGTCGTGGGGCAGGCGCTGCACCTCGCCCCGCACCCAGACGGTGCGCGGGAAGGCGGCCTCCATGGCGGCCGAGATCTCCTCGTTGAGCTGCCGGACCGTCAGGACGCGGCGCGTCTCCGCGCCCGGTGCGTCCGGGGGTTCAAAGAGATCCTCCGGTGCGGGTTCCCGCATCATATCCTCACGCTCTCCCAATCACTGCGGAACCAGATGACGACCATGCCGACGGCGAAGAGGGTGAACCAGGTCAGGAGGGCGAGCCAGGCCCCCAGCAGGCCCCCGCCCCAGGCGATGCCGAAAAGATAGGTCAGCGGGGGCAAAAGCACGAATCCGAGCCCGACGTCCATGAGCATCACCGCGCGGGTGAGTCCGGCCCCGCGCAGGGCGCCGGCGAGGGTCAGGCCCAGCCCGTCGATGACCTGCACCAGCCCCATGAGGCGCAGGATCGGCACGCCGGCCGCGACGAGTTCGGGCCGGTCGGTGAAGAGGCGCATCAGGGACGCCGGCACCGCGACGAAAGCCACGCCGAACAGGCCCATGAAGACCACCGCAAGACCCACGCCGCCCCACGCGGCCCGGCGGGCGCCGGCCGGATCGCCGCGGCCGAGACTCTGGCCGACGAGGGTCTGCACCGCCGCCCCGACCCCGAAGCCCGGCATGAAGCTGAGCGAGGCGATGCGCAGCACGACGTTGCCCGCGGCCAGGGCCACCACGCCGATGCGGCCGAGCAGGGCGTTGAAGACGAGCAGCCCCAGGATGACGCCGAGGGTCTGCAGCGCCGGCGGCCAGGCCAGGCGCAGGAAGGGGCCCAGCAGGTCGGGACGGAAATTGCTGCGGCACAGGAAGCGGAAGCGTTTGCGGATGGGGGTGCGCAGCAGGAAACCGGCCATGACCGCGGCCGCCATGCCCGCGCTCAGGCTGCTGGCCAGGGCGGCCCCCGCCACGCCGAGGGCCGGCGCGCCGAGGTGGCCGAAGATGAAGATCCAGTTCAGCAGGGCGTTCAGGGCGTTCATGCCGATGCCCACCGCCATGCCGATCCGGGTCCAGCCGATGCCGTCGAAGGCGCCCTTGGCCTGGAACCAGAACAGCAGAGGCAGCATTCCCGCAAAACGATAGAACAGATAATCTCTTCCCAGATCGACAACTTGCGGATCCCTGCTCACAAGTGACATGAGGAGCTCCGGCCGCAGCATGCCCAGGGCCATGCCCAGGCTCCCGGCCAGACCGGCCACGGCGAGCGCCGTCGCGAGGACCGCCCCCACTTCGCCGTCGCGG
>JAGRNP010000238.1 GCA_020440705.1 bacterium
ATGGTCGTGCCGGTCCAGGCCAGCACGCCGGGCGCGGAGACCGCCATGAGGACCGACCGGATCGGCATCCCGCCCGCCTTCCAGTCGAACCGGCTGCCGACTTCGAGCGGTCCGTGCAGCGCGGTGCGCGCCACGTCCGGATTCCAGTCCGGCCACGACGCGATGTCGGCCAGGACGGACCACACCGACTCCGGCGGCGCCGCGATGAACACCGACGCCGCAGCCTGCACCGGGGCGGCGCGGTCGATCTCCGGCGTGGCCGCGGATTGGTCTTCGCGATTCATTTCGGCTCCCTTCGCGCAGGTGCCGGTCAACAAGCGGGTCAGGCCCCGGACTTGCGCCGGATCACCACGTGCGTGGCCTTCTCCGAGGCGACCGACTCAACGCACCGGTAGCCCAGGGCCCGCATGTCGACGCCCTCGAACAGCCGCTCGCCGCGGCCGAGCAGGTACGGCGAGACCGCCAGGTGCATCTCGTCGATGAGGCCCGCCCGCAGATACTGCTGGATCGTCTGGGGCCCGCCGCCGATGCGCACGTCCCGGTCGCCCGCGGCTTCACGCGCCCGGGCGAGCGCGTCGTGGATGCCCCCGGTCACGAAGTGGAACGTGGTGCCCCCCTCCATTTCCAGGGTCGGACGGTCGTGGTGGGTCAGGATGAAGACCGGCACGTGGTAGGGCGGGTTGTCGCCCCACCAACCCTTCCACGCGTGGTCGGGCCAGGGGCCGCGCAGCGGAGCGAACATGTTCCGCCCCAGGATCCAGGCGCCGATGTTCGTGAAGCCCCGCTGCGCGAAGCCATCGTCGACGCCCTCCGAACCCGCGTCGTTGCCGAACAGCGTGCGCTGGAACGTGCGGGTGGGCAGGAACCACTGGTGCAGATCCGTCCCGCCGACGCCCAAGGGGTGCTCCAGGTCCTGGTCCGGACCGGCGCCGTAGCCGTCGAGCGAGATGCTGAAACTCTCCACGCGGACTCGCGACATCGTGACCTTCCTCGTACCGGCGCGCCCCCGCGCCGCCGTGTTCGGGTTGCGACCCGGACCGCCTGACCCCGCCGCGCCCTACCGCTGCCAGAGCCCGATCTGGATGTCGCCCAGGAAATAGATCGCCCAGGTGCCCGTGTCGCCCTGCCGGGTCGGCGGATAGGCGATCACGGCCCCTGCCGCCTCGGCTTCCGCGACGGCCTGCGCGATGTCCGCCACCTCGTAGTAGGTCCGCACGATGGGCGTCTCGTGCTCGGCGAGCGGGGCCCGCACTCCGATGAGCAGGCCGTCGGCCGCCTCGGCCACCCGGGCCAGCCCCAGGTCGGCCGTGGGCGCACCGAAGGCCACTCCGTGAACGGCCGCCAGCGCGGCGCACTGCTCCTCGACATTGCGACAGACGATCTCGACGTAGTGGACGCGCATGGACACGGCTCCCCGGGTCTGGAGTTCTGCGAAGGCCCGGCCCACAGGGGATGCAGCGAGAGCCATGATCACGAGGCCGAGTCCAATCCATCGCTTCAGCATGCGGGTGTTCCTCCGGGCGAACGATGATTCCCGATTCCGGCCGGGCGGCCGGACGACGATCCCCGGCACCATAAACAAGAAAGCCCGATCGTCCAAGCCCCTCCGTGCCGCACCGGACGGAAGCGGCCTGAGACCGTGGGCTATCCCGTGGCCGACGCCGAGCGGAACACGATGAAGACGACCAGGATCCAGATGGCCCAGAACAGCAGATGGCCCTCGATGCGGGCTTTGCGCGCCGCCGCCGGGCCCTGCTCCCCGGCAATGATTTCGCAGTATCGGTTCCAGTTCCGGCGCGCGGCGAACGGGTCGAGAAGCGACCGGTCGTACGCATCGCGTTCCTCGAGGAACGGCGCGATGACGCCGTGATAGACGTAGAGGTCCCAGACCACGACGAGGGCCAGGGCGATGACCGCCAGAATGTCGATCACGATGGTGAACTCCCGATTCGAAGCGGGTTCCCGGCGACCTCCGACGGGCGTCGCCCCGTCAGTCCTCCCGAGGACGACCGCGCGCGGGACCCTCCCCGCCCAGCCGGCGCCAGACGAGCTTCAGCACCAGCACCGCCACACCATACCCGACGACCGTGGCCACGACGTCCTTCCAGTCGAAGACGCCCTTGGGAAGGTACGGCTGCACGAACTCGTACAGGATGTACCCCACGGCGAAGAACGCGGCCGCGCG
>JAGRNP010000240.1 GCA_020440705.1 bacterium
TCATGTCTGTAGCTACGGACTCGCTTCGCCCGGGTCAAGGGGGACCTCATGTCGACTCGTTCGCTGCGCCTCGCCACCGGCCTTGCCCTGCTCGGTCTCGTCCTCGCCGGTCCGGCCCTGGGCCGGGAGAACGTCCTGCGGCTGGCCTGGGGGCCGTCGGGCGACGCATTCATGGCCACCACCGACTCGGTGCCGGCGGTCCTGACGGGTCGCCTGCTGATCGACGACGCGGTGCCCTCGACCCTCGTCACGCGGATCACCTTCAAGTTCAACGCCCTCGGCGGGGACGTCCTCGCGGTCGTCAGCCCCTATGGCGACGTGGTCGAGGTGGCGCCCGCCAATTGGGAGCTCACGGCGACGACCCCGTTCAACCTGGTCTGGGACGGAACGACGGAACTGGCCACGTTCCAGTTCCTGGTGACGGATCCCGGCCGGGTGGACGTGCTGCTCTACTCCGGCAAGGCGACCCGGGAAACAGGCGTCACCTGGGATCTGGTGCCTCCGTTCGGGGACTACGAGATCTACGTCGGCTGGGTGAACGCCGGTCAGCCGGAGCTCGAGGTCTCGCCGCTTCTCTTCCCGCCCCGCGGGATCAACCGCGAACCGGCCCTGGACTACGCGCTGGTGCGCAATGTCGGCGACGGTCCGTTCTTCTTCGCCACGACGGGGCTCGGCGACCCCTGCGGCCCCTTCCGGATCACCAATGCCGCCGGCATGGACCTGGTCTACATCCGGCCCTTCGGCTCACGTTCCCTGGCGATCGAGTTCGATCCGGTCACCGAAGGCGACTTCGCCTGCAGCCTGCCCCTGGGCGGGGGCGAGTTCCAGCCGGTGCTGGGAGTGGGCCGGCTGCCGATCCACGCCCTGAGCCCCACGCCGGCGGTGCTCGACTTCGGCGGCGTGGCCGTGGGCGGCCTCGGCCGCGTGACCTTCCAGGTCACCAACACGGGCGACTTCACCGAATCGATGGCGGGCCTCGTCAGCGGCGACGGCACGCCCCTGGTGGCCGAGTCGATCGTCGGCCTGCAGCCGGGGTGGACGTACCCCTACGATCTCGAATACACGCCCGCCGACTATGATCCGCACGCGTGGACCGTCAACTACGGCGGCCTGTTCTCGGTGTCGGCCACCGCCTACGGCATCGACGGCGAACTGGCGGCGACCGTCTTTCCGGACACTCTGCGCCTGGCGGTGGTCAACAGCGAGCCGTCGAATGTGAGGTCGTTCCGGCTCAGGAACACGGGTACGGTGGGATTCACGCCGGCGCCGACCTGGACGGGCGACGCCGCGCCGTTCGCCCTCGTCGATTTCACGCCGGAACTGATCCTGCCGAACGGCTACACGGACATCTATGTCCGGTTCGACGGCCAGGACACCGACGAGCACCGGGCGCTGCTGGACCTGGGGCCCGGACTGCCGGTGGTGCCGATCTTCGGCCGCCGGCTCCTGGACCAGGCCGCACTGGAGGTGCGGCCGCAGACCCTCGTGATGCCGCCCGCCGCGGTGGGCGACACCGTGACGGGGTCCTTTTCGGTGCAGAACATCGGCAACCGGTACGTGACGCTCGACCTGGTGGCCGACGACCCGCACCTCGAGATCGTCGGCGCCGTGAGCGGCCTTTCGGTCGGTACGTACCGCACGTTCTCGGTGCGCTGCATCGCCACCGCCTACGAGCAGATCGACGCGCGTGTCGTGGTGAGCTACGAACTGGGGGTCGATGTCTCGGTCGTGGGGCCGCCGGTGCACCCCTTCGGCGCCGACGAGAACCGCCTCAGCCTCTACTTCGACGAGACCTTCGGCACGCCCGACACCACGGTGCCCCTCGCGCCGCAGGTGGTGCCGGCCTGGCTCGTGCTGCGGAACCCGAGCGAGAGCGGAGGCGTCGCAGGCTGGTCGTGCCGGCTGGCGACCTCGGCGGGCGCCTCATTGATCAACGCGGCCCCGACGGGAACGGTCTTCGACGCGGCCGCGGCCATGGACGAGTTCTCCGTCACGGTGCTCGGCGCGCCCCTGCCCGGGGCGGCGGCGATCGTGCTCGCCCAGGCGCAGGTCCTGGTGCTCGATCCGG
>JAGRNP010000241.1 GCA_020440705.1 bacterium
TGGTCGAGCACGGGCACGGAGCCCGGCAGGCGCTTGAAGCGGTTGCGGATCGTCGGGCCGGCGGGCAGGCGCACGGCGTGCAGGCCGCGCCGCCGCATGGCCTGGCGCAACCGGTCGACCTCGAAGTCGGACACGGTGTTGAAGTCACCGCCGAAGACCACGATGTCGCCGCTGCGGGCGAGGCTGTCGGCGGCGGCGGCGTGCTGGGCGAAGCGGTCCTCCTGGTCGACGACCAGCGTGGCCGCGTGGAGGCTGACCGCCCGCAGCACACCCCAGGGGCCGAGGTCGACGTCGGCCCAGACGGCGCTGCGGCGGTGGCCGGTCCAGGGCGTCCCGTGGGGCAGCACGAGCACCCCCGCCGCCGCGATGGGCCAGCGCGACAGCACGGCGTTGCCGAAGAGGTCGGCATCGTGGGGCGAGATCATCGAGGCGGCGTGGGCCAGATGGAAGCCGAGGGCCGCGGCCACGCGGCGGCTGCCGTCGGGGTCCATCTCCTGCAGCAGCACGATGTCGGCGGCGGCGAGGCGCGGATCGGCCCGCAGCTCGCGCACGGCCAGGTCCACGCTGTCGGCGTAGGCGATGTTCCAACTGAGGACACGCAGCGAGTCGAGCGCCGCCGGCGGTGCGTCGAGCAGCCCGCGGCCCCGGTGGACCGGGACGGTTTCCGGGACGTAGCCCGTCTGGACGCCGCACGACGCCGCGCACCCGAGCAGGGCCATCAGGATGGCGGCCATTGCCATTTGGAAATTCACGCGCATGGTGAGAACATAGCAGACGAATCCGCGCCCGGGAAAACCCAAGGAGACCATCGTGTCCGAGATCCTCGAACTCATCGCCGCCGCCGCCCTGGACCCCGCCGCCTATCAGGCCGAATTCGAGCGCCAGGCGGCCACCGAGCCCGGCCCCGACGCCGACGCCGAGACCCGGGAGCACTGGGAGTTCACGGGCCTGAACCTGCACCGCACCAACCGCATCGCGCGCACCTGGCGGCCGTCGGCGGAGCTGGCCGCCCTCCTGGCCCGCCTGCCCGGGCCCCAGACCTGGCTCGCCGTCACCGAGCCGTGGTGCGGCGACTCGGCCCAGTGCCTGCCCTGCATCGCGGCCCTCGCCGCGGCGCGCGACGACATCGACCTGCGCCTGGTCCTGCGCGACGCGCACCCGGAGATCATGGACCGCTACCTGACCAACGGATCGCGCAGCATCCCCATCCTGGTCGGGCTGGACGCCGCCGGCACCGAGCTCTTCCGCTGGGGTCCGCGCCCGGCCGCCGCCCAGGACGTCGTGGTCGCGGCCAGGGCCGAGGGCCTGGCGAAGCCCGACGTGCTCGAGCGCCTGCACCTGTTCTACGGGCGCAATCGCGGCCAGGCCCTGGACGCCGAGTTCGTGGCGGTCTTCGCCGCCGTCGCCGGCGGGGGCCGCGCGTGATCCTGCACCGCGACGACGACTGGCTCGTGGTGGACAAGCCCACCGGTCTGGCCACCCACGCGGGCAAGCCGGGCGAGCTGGGCGCGGCCGAGTGGCTCGCGCTGCACCGCGACGAGGAGGTGCACATCGTGTCGCGTCTGGATCGGGGCACGAGCGGCGTGCTGCTGCTGGCCCGCCATGCGGACGCCTCGGCCCGGGCCCAGGAGATCCACGCGAGCGGTGCCGCGACGAAGACGTACTCCTTCCTGGCCGCTGCCGACAGCCGCGACCTGGCGCTCGGCGACGCCTGGACGCGCGAGGACGAGGTCGACGGCAAGACGGCGGCCACGGCGTTCCGTCGCATCGGGCGCAGCGCCGACGGCCGGTGGGTGCACTACGAGGCGACCCTCTCCCACGGTCGTCGGCACCAGGTGCGGCGGCATGCGGCCCTCGCCGGGGTGCCGCTGCTCGGCGACGACGAGCACGGCGGACCGGCCGCGCCCCGCCTCGCCCTGCACTGCCGCGAGGTGCGCTGGCCCGGGCTCGCGGCGCCGCTG
>JAGRNP010000242.1 GCA_020440705.1 bacterium
GTCTGGGCGAAGGTCAAAGCGATTGAGATCAAGGATATGCCAGCAACGCGAACGCTGAATCGATGGGCCATGACATCTTGCTCCATTTGATTCCCGGATGGCAGGCTGCACGGAGGCAGTACGCGCGGACATCGCAATCAGGACGATTGTCCGACAAGCCTGCCGATGATTTCCATCGGCCTGACTGATTATTATCGCATATTCCGGCTGTATTTTCCAGGAAAGCCGGACCATGCCCGGCCGATCTGGCGGTCACGGGTGTCCGGCCGAGAGCCGTCAGGGACGGCCCGCGCGTTCCAGATGCCGAGGCTCAGCCCTTGGGGAAGAGCAGGATCAGCGCCGCGCGGGCGCCCCAGCCGTCGGGGCCGTAGTCGGGCGACTCGGCCCAGTAGCGCGCGCCCACCTGCAGCTGGAGCGGTTGGTCGCCGGGCTTGAACATCTGGGCGACCATTACGTTGATCGGCACCGCCCACTGGTCGTTCTCCCAGTCGTAGGTGGACTCGGAATTGACCGTGAAGGACGTCGCCTTCGCCGTTGTGTAGCTGAGGAACGGCTGCAGGAAGGTCGCTGAGAGGTCACCGTCCCTGCTGTTGCCGGTGACCGACCAGATGTGGTTGGCGAGTGCCCCGTAGGTCCAGCCGCCCGATTGTCGCAGGGCGACGCCGGTGACGCCGGCGCCCCACTGGTTGGCGACGATGCCGTCGGTCGCCGTGGGAACCTGGAAGGCGGGGCCGACACCCCAAATGAGCCCGAAGCTCGTCGGCTGCTTGGGCGAGAAGAAGAAGCTCTGGGTCGTGTTGCCCAGGCCGAACTGCGATCCCTCGTCGGGGACGACCCCGTCCTGCCAGACCACGGGCAGGATGGTGCGCGAGATGACGTTCCAGTTCGGGCTGATCGAAAAAGGGATCACCGGCTGGATGTTGACGTAGGACTGGTGCCCGTCCCCATCCAGGCCGAAGCCGTCGTTGTAGTTGTACTGGAACGGGACGCTGATCAGGCTCGCGACCGGGTTGGAGAGCTGCTTGGCCAGATCGGCACTGTCGGATTGGGCGAAGGCGGCCGGCGCCAGGGCGGCGAGGAGGGCGGCGAGCAGCGTGCTCCGGGTCATGGCGCGGTTCTCCGAGTGGCGGCTCGGCTCAGTTTGCACGCGGCGCCGGGAACCACAAGGCCGCGTCGGCAGGCTGGAACACCCGGGGGAATCGCCGTCGCGACGCGCGTCGGCCGGTGCCGGGCTTCCGCTATTTCGGATTGATCCGGCTGATCTTCGAACCTTCCACTGTGACCCCGGCCATCAGGCCCTTCTGGTCGGTGACGAAGGCGATGATCGGGTCCTGCAGGGTGCCGGAATTCACGTCGACATTGGCGCCCATGTTCACTACCGCGACATTGGCATCCGCGCCGAGCACGAAGCCCTTGCTGGTCTCGAGCTGGCGCAGCGCCGCCTCGGTCATGAAATAGATCACCTGCCCGTAGGATTGCGCCCCGGCCTGAAATCCGAACGAGGCCGAGGCGATGTTGTAATAGGCCACCGACGCGCCGTCCCTGCGCAGCACGCCCTCGCCGTACTGCCCGCCGAGCCCGAAGCCTGCCTTGACGATGTCGGGAAAGATCAGCACCGCGACCGCCTTCTCGTCCACGGCCTGCGCGGTCGCGGATTCCGAAAGCAGGCGGTTGAGCACCAGATCCGCCCGGGTGTCGATCTCGGTCCTGCTCGCCGCCTGCGCAACCCCTGTGGCAAGGACCGCGGCCGCGCCGAGACATGCCGCCAGCATCCAGTTCCGCATCCATCCGGCCATCGTCGCGATCCCCTGTTCCGGCCTCTTGGGCGTCACCCGCTTCCTAACCCGCGCGGCCCCCGCCGGGCCAGCGCAAAGCGATCACCCTATCGTGCCCCGCACGCCGCCGGTCTGGCCGCGGTCGAGGAGCAGCTGGTCTAGCAGCACGCAGGCCAGCATCGCCT
>JAGRNP010000243.1 GCA_020440705.1 bacterium
CAGTTGCGCGATGTCCATCCGTTCTCCTCCTGCCGCGCGGGTCCCGGCCGCACGCTCCTGACCCCTTATCGCATGGGTCCGCGCGCTTTTTCAAAGTTTCTTGGATACTTAGTGTCGTCGTTTCGCTCATCGCCGGCGGCTCTTCGCCGCCGCCTCACATATTCGGATAGTTTGGCCCGTCGCCGCCCTGGGGTGTTGTCCAGGTGATGTTCTGGGCGGGGTCCTTGATGTCGCAGGTCTTGCAGTGGACGCAGTTCTGGAAGTTGATGCGGAAGGTCGGGCCGGCCTCGGTCTCCAGCACCTCGTAGACGCCTGCCGGGCAGTAGCGCTGCGCCGGCTCGTCGTATTTCGGCAGGTTCACCGCGATCGGAACGCTCGGGTCCTTCAGCTTCAGGTGGCAGGGCTGGCTCTCCTCGTGGTTTGTGAAGCTGAACGACACGTTCGTCAGCCGGTCGAAGGAGAGGACCCCGTCGGGCCTCGGGTAGTCGATCTTCGGATAGTCCTTCGCCGCCCCGGTCGCCGCCGCGTCCGACTTGCCGTGCCTCAGCGTCCCGAAGAGCGAGAGCCCGAAGAGATTGTTCGTCCACATGTCGAACCCGCCGAGCGCCAGGCTCGGCAGCATCCCCCAGCGCGACCACATCGGCTTGACGTTCCTGACCTTCCTGAGGTCCTTCGCGATCGGGCCCGACCTGAGGTCCGCCTCGTAGGCCACAAGCTCGTCGCCCGACCGGCCCGCCGCGATCGCCGCCGCCGCCGCCTCGGCCGCGGCAATGCCCGAGAGCATCGCGTTGTGGTTGCCCTTGATCCTCGGCACGTTCACGAGCCCCGCCGAACAGCCGAGCAGCGCCACCCCCGGCGCGGTGAGCTTCGGGATCGACTGCCAGCCACCCTCGGAGATCGCCCGCGCGCCGTAAGCCACCCGCTTGCCGCCCTTCAGAAGCTCCGCCACCATCGGGTGGTGCTTGAACCGCTGGAACTCCATGTAGGGGTAAAGATGCGGGTTCGCGTAGTTGAGATGCACCACGAAGCCCACGTAAACCTGATTGTTCTCAAGGTGATAGATGAACGACCCGCCGCCCGCGTTCTTGCCGAGCGGCCAGCCCATCGTGTGGGTGACCGTCCCCTCCCGGTGCTTCGCCGGGTCGATCTCCCAGATCTCCTTCATGCCAAGCCCGAACTTCTGCGGGCAGTGCCCCTTCGAGAGATCGAACTTCGCCATCACCTCCTTGGCGAGGGACCCGCGCACCCCCTCGGACAGGAACACGTACTTGCCGTGAAGCTCCATCCCCGGCTCGAAGTTCGGCCCCGGCGTGCCGTCCGCGTTCAGACCCATCACCCCGGCGACGACGCCCTTCACCGCGCCCGTCTCGTCATAGACCAGCTCCGAGGCCGCAAAGCCCGGAAAGATCTCCACCCCCAGCGCTTCGGCCTCCTGCGCCAGCCAGCGGCAGACATTGGCCATCGAGACGATGTACTTGCCATGGTTCGACATCAAGGGCGGCATCGGCCAGTTCGGGATCCGCATCTGCCCCGAGGGACCGAGGATGTAGAAGTTGTCCCGCTTCACCTCGACAGTGACCGGCGCCCCCTTCGCCTTCCAGTCCGGAAGGAGCGCGTCGAGACCCGAGACATCCAGAACCGCACCCGACAGGATATGCGCCCCGACCTCGGACCCCTTCTCCAGCACGACAACGTTCAGATCGGGATCGATCTGCTTCAGCCGGATCGCCGCAGACAGACCCGATGGCCCGCCCCCCACGATCACAACGTCGTACTCCATAGACTCGCGCTCGATAACGCCCATCGCGCTCCGCCCTTCCTCGTTGTCCTACCTTGGCCCCGCGAAG
>JAGRNP010000244.1 GCA_020440705.1 bacterium
TGTTGTAGAGGGGCACGGCGACCCAGAGATCGGCGGCGGCGGCCGGGACCGAGGCCACCAGCAGCGCCGCGACCAGCCATCCCCGACGAGAGGTTCCCGACATCGTTCGGCTCCGTTTCCGGGGACCTACCACCGCAGCGAAAGGCAGGTGAGTCCCCCGTCCAGTTTGCGGAACTCGCTCGTGTCGAGTTCCCGGATCTCCAACCCCGTCGCCGCCAGGAGTTCCCGGGTGCGCGGATATCCCGACGGCGTGAGCAGCGTTCCGTTGAGGCGCAGCGTGTTGCCCGCGTACTCCTCGCCCGGCGGCACCGTCAGGACGCGGAAGCCGTCCAGCTCGGGCCGCCCCGTGAAGTCGGCCGTCACCAGCAGGGCCTCGCCCACCTCGTTCACGCTCGACTTGAAATGCAGGCCCGCGGCCACGGGCACCTGCGCGACCGTGTGCCCGTGGCGTTCCAGGATCGCCGCGAGCTGGGCGGCGCCGGCGGCATTGGTGCGCGCCGAGACGCCGATGAAGACGTGGTCGCCGTGCTGCAGCACGTCGCCGCCGTCGACGGTGCCCGGCGCCGCGATGCGCGCGACGGGCCGCTCGCCGAGGCCGGTCAGCGCCCCCGCGACGCTCTCCTCCTCGCCCCGCCGCGCCGGATGCCCCGGCCGCGTGATCACGGCGACCCGCGGCGTGACGATCGCGGTGTCCTCGACGAAGTGGGCGTCGGGGAATCCCGGCAATGCGTCGAGCACGGTCACCGCGAGCCCGGCCTCGGCCAGCGCCGCCACGTAGGCCGCGTGCTGGGCCGTGGCGAGGGCGAAGTCCGGCGCCGCCTCGCCGGAGGCGGCCAGGTCGAAGGTCGTCTGGCCGGCGGCGAAGTCGGGGCCGGGGCGGCGGCAGAGGGCGCGGGCGAACGTCGTCACGCGTCGTCCCCCTGCGCCGCTTCGCGGAAGAGCGCGATGGAGGTGACGCCGAAGATGATGCCGTTCTGCAGGTGGCTCGCGGCGAAGTCCCAGGCGCTCGACGAGGCGCTGCGGTTGAAGACGAGCGGCGTCACGATCGCGGCCACCAGCAGCGCGACCATGATCCCGGCCCCCACCCGCGGCCACCGGCGCGTCAGGGTCGCGAGACCGAACATGAGAAGGGCCGAGACGGCGCCGGCGAGCAGGGCGTCGGCGAGCGAGACCGTGTAGTCGGGCCGCAGCACCGCCACCACCGGCGCCAGGTTCATGATGCCGGCCACGACGAGGATGCGGAACACGCCCTCGCGCGCACCCCAGTACTGGATCACGTAGCTGACGACGAAGACCCACATGGCGGCCGAACGGAAGAACTGCACCTCGAGCGGCCAGTGGCGGGTGTCGCTCGTCGCGAAGCCGCCGGACATCACCGCCACGTAGTTCACGGTCACGAAGAGCACCACGACGAGGGCCGCGTGGAAGCCGGCCCGATGCATGATGCCGCGCGCCCACTCGTCGGTGTCCTTCAGCACACCCACCTCGCGCAGGATGCTCGGCAGGAACACCACCAGGGCGATGATGCCCAGCAGGGACGGCGCCAGGTACTTGAGGAAGACCGCCGCCAGGGCCACGCCGAACGCCAGCCAGTCGGCCGACGGCAACCGCTTCAACGTCATCGTGCTCATTCCGCATCCCCCTCGTCGCTGAGTTCGAAGAGCTCGTGCACGGGCATCTCCAGCGCCCGCGCGAGCTGGAAGGCGAGCAGCGCCGACGGCACGTACTTGCCCTTCTCGATGGCCAGGATCGCCTGCCGCCGCACGCCGACCTTCCGGGCCAGGTCCTCCTGGGTGAGGTCGAGCCGAGCGCGGTGCTGCTTGATGTGGTTGCGAAG
>JAGRNP010000245.1 GCA_020440705.1 bacterium
AACCCATTATAACGGATGTCGTTATATCTGTCAATCGGCCGCCGTGGCAGCCATTCAAGTCCTAGTTCGCCTAACGTTGTGCTTCACCTGCAAAGTTGTCTGGCGCGGCCCTGGCCCCGCCAGGGCCGTGACAGGCAGCTTTGTCGGGTGAAAGCGCTTGTTATATGGATATTCCACACTCGCAAGAGTAGACCACCTAGGTTTTAGATACAATGGGCCTCTGTTTCACCCGACGCATTTGGGCTTGCCCCGCCGCACTGACGTATGTACAATGTCGTTATGAACGACGTTCGATTCGAGTGGGACCCGGCCAAAGCCAAGGCCAACCTGAAGAAACACAAGGTCTCCTTTGAGGAGGCGGTTTCTGTGTTTTCAGACGAAAGAGCCCTGGTTATTCCCGATCCAGACCACTCCATCGAGGAGGAGCGTTTCGTGCTCCTCGGAATGAGTTGGTCCCTGCGGGTCTTGGTGGTTTGCCATTGCCTACGAGAGGACGACTCAACGATTCGCATTTATTCTGCCCGGAAAGCCACCAAGCCGGAGTCAAAGCAATACGGGGTGAAGCCATGAGAAAGCAGTACGACTTTTCAAAGGGGAAAAAGAACCCCTATGCCACCCGACTGAAGAAGCAAGTAACCATTCGCCTCGATCAGGGAACGATTGCCTACTTCAAAGACCTCGCGGAGGAAACGGGCATTCCCTATCAGACGCTGATCAACCTCTACCTGCGGGATTGCGCCGCGGGCAACAAGCGCCTGTCAATTGAGTGGGAGACCAAGAACTAGGCGCCACGCTGCTGATTCGCCGTGCCCTGGGGCCCGATCCTTCGAAACGTGTCTTCCGAAACCCTGGGTTCTTCCATATAACGTTGTGCTTCACCTGCAAGTGCAGGCCGCGCAGCGGCCAGGGCGCGCCGCTTGCGTAGGCAAGCGGCGTGACCGGTGCGCTTGTCAGGTGAAAGCGCTTGTTATGTGCCCAAACTACCGATACAGAGCTCGCACACTTCCCCAACTCGCGCTTTCTACTGCTACTCCATATTCCACAGTCACGCGAAGCCAAAGCTCGGTGATCTGCGCAGTCTTCTGAGATTCTACGGGACAGGAATTAAACGGATAGCCTTCTGACCATGTTTCGATCCTTATCGTCGTAGACTCAGTTCTCAGAAAGTCGATGGTAGCGTCTTCATTTCCGCTAGGTGGATAGACTGTAAGGCCCCACGAATCATAAGTACCGGGTCCGTCTCTCCAAGCCTGAGCGTAAGTTGCCCAGTTCGCACTTCGTGACGGCTGTGGGAAGGCCACCTTGAACCCCATCCCCCAATCGTATTCTCCACTTCCATCGCAGTATCGCAGTGTCCCGACTTCGAATTCGCCAACGAACCGAACGCTCAAGTCAACAATCTCACTCAGGCCCTCAGGCAATACCAGAGGAATCTCCCGAATCGTGCCGGGACCCGGGTGGGTGACCTCGTACGTACCCTCCAAGTCAGATAGGCGGATCGAAACGACCTCTTGTGCCGCAAAAACATCGAGCGCCAGGAACAGAGCACAAATGACCACGGTCCATACTTTCAAGGCAGTCCCTTTCGAATAGATCGTTTGAACTATCTTCTCCCGAGCTTTGCAACTCTGTTTGCGTGCCCATTAGAACACCGTCTAAGCACCTATCGCCAAAGCATAGCCGGACACGAGAACCGTGAGCATGATTAGACCAACCAGTCGGCCTCCAAAAGTCGCCACGCTAGCTACCTCAAGAACTATAAGTGCCCGATTACCTACGACTCTGTGGCGCACATAACGTTGTGCTTCACCTGCTGCCGCAGCCGGCGGAGCC
>JAGRNP010000246.1 GCA_020440705.1 bacterium
GCACGTTCGCGCCTGGGAAAAGCCCTCCGATCACGTACCGGTGGCTGTCGAACTGGCGCTCTAGACGAACAGGCCGCGGTCGCGGACCAGCATTTCCTTCATCGGATTCCAGTCGAATTCGGCCCGCACGATGCCATGGTCGGTGGCACCAATGGACGTTCGCGAATCCTTGTCGTCGAAGATCAGGTGATCGTTGTAGACGATCATTTCCTTGAACGACCATTTGCGATTGATTGCGTGATCGTAAAAGGCGTCGGACACCAGAATGTGGTCGAGGCTCTCCAACTTCTGCTTGAAGATATGCGTATAGTAGACGTGGCGGAAGGACCGTAGCTGCTGCAGCTTCTCCACCGAATAGAGCCCTGCGTCGGACTTCGAGCCGGCAGCGCTCTTCTCGAAGAAGCGGTAGCCCGGATCGCCCGTCAGAAGCTCGGTGGAGGTCGAGAGCGTCCCGTCGTTCAGGTCGCCGACAACAATGAAGGGCGTGTCGTTGCCCTTCATCTCGGTGTCGAGGATCGCCCTCAGGGCGCCTGCTTCCGCGATGCGCCGCACATGCGCGACCACGGTCTTGGCGATCTGGGCATGGTGCTCCAGCACGTCCGGCCGCGGGAAGCGGAAGGATAGCGTCGAGGGGCCCTTGGATTTCAGGTGCGCCACGACGACTGTGATCTCCGGCGGCTTCGGTCCCTCGCCCTCGGGCTGGATGCGAACCTTGAGCGGTGGCCGCGAGAAGCGCTTGATGGTGATGGACACCTGCTCCTCGGCGTCGCGTGCCTCCTTCAGGTCAACGAAACGGCAATCCTCGGGAAATTCCTCGATCCACTCCGGATCGCCCACCATCAGCCCCTTGCGGGCCGCGAGCGCGACCTGGATGCCCGGCGGGTTAAGGGTGCGGCCGGCGATGTCGTAGTCGTTTTCAAGGCCGGCCGCGGCGAAGCAGGCCTTGAGAGCGTCCACGTGCCAGCATTCCTGGAAGGCGATGACGTCGGCGTCGAGCTGCTTCAGCTTCTGGGCCGTCCAGGCAACCTTGGCAGCGAACTGCTCCTGCGACCAGCCGTCGTCGTCCGAGTAGATCGGCTCGCCGGGCAGGTGCAGGTTGTAAAGATTGAAGGTGGCGATGGAGATGTCGCGCTTGTTTCGGGCCATGGCAGAACCTCTGCAAAACCGCCGCTATGCTTGCACGCCCCACCCGGGATCATAAGTGGGAATTCTCACGCTGTCATGACGCGTTGGCATTCCCGCCAGAAATCGGGTATTCTTCGACCATGTTGAAGCGCACGGCCCTGCTGATTGCCGCATGTGTGCTGGTGCCGGCTCCCGGCATGGGCGCGGATGCGGTGTGTTCGTGCAAGGCCAACGGCCAGACCTACGAACTGGGCGAGATCGCCTGTTTCACGCTGCCGAACGGCCAGAAGCGAGCCCGTTGCGACCGGGTGCTCAACAACACGTCCTGGACTTTCCTCGATGGAGAGTGCCCGTCCGCCTCGGCCGGCGAGGACAAGCGTTTTGCGGCGATGTGCCTGCCTGCGGACAGCGCAACCGGAATTACCGGGACCATCCTGAACGCACGCGGCTCGATCAAGCGGACGCTGTAACGCACCGCATCGCAAGCGCCGGCTTCAGCGATCGCCGCTTCTGAGAATGTCTTCCGACAACGCGATGGCAGTGCGCCGGTCGGCCTCGGGCGAGACGGCAAAGGCCTCTTCCTGCAGCTTCAGGATCCAGGGACGGTCCACGGGCTGGGAGCGTTCCAGGGCCGCCGTCATCATGGCAAGACCGCGCACCGACTTGCCGCTC
>JAGRNP010000247.1 GCA_020440705.1 bacterium
CGGTGACATCGATGGCGACGGCCGGGCGGAACTGGCGACGACCTACGGCAGCGTCTTCCGCTGGCTGGCACCCGGCACCTGGTCCAACGTGGCCAACCTGGGGCTCAGCTTGACCGCCGACAAGCTCTACGGCGGTGACGTCGACGGCGATGGCCTGGGCGACTTCATCGTCCAGGCGGCGCATCAGGTCCAGGTGTACCGGGCGACCGGCACCGCCACCTTCTGCCTCCTGGGCACGATCCAACGCGGTTCCGTCACGCCCGGCACCTTGGCGCCCGAAGAGATCATCCGCACCGGCGACCTGGATGGCGACGGCGACGATGAACTCTTCCTCCGCGACGGCACGATCCGCGTCTTCGAATACCAGGCTGGCACCATGGTCGAGGTCTTTCCCGCGGGCGCAACGACCGCCGTGGATGCCGTCGAGCTCGCCGACCTGAACGCTGACGGCATCCCCGATTGGATCGCCGTGACCTCGAACATCATCGGCGTCCACCAGGGGCTCGGGGGCAACCCGCCGGCCTTCGCGATCCCCTCGGTCACGGCATGGCCGACGACCGGGACGCTGTCGTCGCCGCGCGTCGCCGATGTCGACGGTGACGGGCAACCCGATCTGATCATGGTTCACCGTGTTCCGATTCCATTCACCCTGCCTTCGGTCAGTCAGATCGTCACGCTGGTGGTGGCCAAGGGGGTGCCCGGAGGTTTCTCAACCCTGGACATCGGTCCGAAGGACGTCACGGCAATGGTCGATGCGAATCCCTTCTTTCAGCTCGGCGACGTCAACGGCGATGGCCGGCCCGACCTGGTCGATCGATCCGGAGGCCTTGGTCCGATCGTCTCCTGCCCACGCCCCTTGCACAGTCTGGCCCTGTCCGGCACGGCCACCGCCGATACGCTGTTCCTCGACGGCTCGTCCGGCGGAGTCGCCCGTGTCGTGCCCCTCGCCCTCTCCCCGCCCTTTACGATTCTGGTCACGGCGCCCCCCGCCGCCACGGGCCCTCTCGCCTTCGCCCTGTGGGGTCAGTTCGGGGCGCTGAACTTGCTGGACCATTTCGAGGGCCCCTTCGGTGCCGGGGCCTTCACGCCCGATTTCCTTCTCCCCGGTCGACCGGGCGCGTTCACGGTGACCAACGGACTCTGGGCCGACCCCCGGGCGCTGGCCCCGTCCGGGCCCACCCCCTGGACGCAAGTCGTCCCCGGCCCGCCGATCCCGGTCGTCTTCAGCCTCCAAGGCTTGATCGTCGACACCGGCGTCGTCCCGCCCGCCGTCTTCGTGACCAACGCCGTCACGGCCGATCTCCGTTGATGCTTTTGGCCGCCGGGGGTTCCGGTCCCTATGATCGCGACCATGGATCGAGGTGATTCCACCTGTTGGACCCTGGTGCGTGACGCCGCGGCGGGCGACCCGGAGAGCCGTGCCGATTTTTGCCGCCTGTACGAGCCGGTGATCCAGGCCTACCTCCAGGCCCGCTGGAAACTGCCGGCCGGCCATGACGACCTGAGGGACGCGATCCAGGACGTCTTCCTGCAGTGCTTCAAGCCCGCCGGAGCACTCCAGCGCGTCGATGCCTCACAGGCCGGCGGCTTTCGTGCCTTTCTCTATGGCATCGCACGCAACGTGGCCCGCGGTGCGGAAGCGACCCGGCGAAAAACCAGTCGACAAGGTGGGAGCCCGGAGCTCGAAGTCGAGCCCTTCGACGAGACCTCGGCTTCGCGAGTCTTCGATCACGCCTTCGCGCGCGTGATCACCCGGGAAGCCCGGCGTCTCCTCGCCGAACGCGCTCGCCCCGGCG
>JAGRNP010000248.1 GCA_020440705.1 bacterium
ACGCCAACCTCCACGCGGAAGTCGACACCGGCGGGCCGGTCGGGGGCGAGGCGTGGTAGCGCCGCGGCGACGCTCCGGCTACGTCCCGTCGCGTGGCGATGTCGTCTGGCTGGAGTTCGACCCGCAGGCCGGTGCGGAACAGTCGGGGCGCAGGCCCGCCCTCGTCGTCTCGCCGCGGGCCTACAACGGCCGCGTCGGGCTGGCGCTGTGCTGCCCGCTCACGACCCGGGTCAAGGGCTACCCCTTCGAGGTGGCGCTGCCCGCCGGCTCGCCGGCCGAGGGCGTCGTCCTGGCCGACCAGCTGAAGAGCCTCGACTGGCGGGCGCGCAGGGCGAAGAAGTTCGCCGAGGTCCCCGACGCCGTCCTGGCCGAGGTGCTGGGCAAGATCGGCACGCTGGTCGGGTGGGGGCCGGAGCGCTGACCGGCCCGCCGCTGGTTCGGATTCCGATCCGTCGCCGCGCCCGCGGCCACGACGGTCCTCCCGGCATGCTCCATGCGGGCAGACCCATCCACGAATCAGATTGAAGTCCCCCAGGCGTCCCGGTATCTTCAGGAGCGAACCCCTTGCACGAACTCCTTACGGCCCCGATCGAGACCATGAACCGATTCGAAGGCACCAGTGCCGACCTTTTGGGCCCGCTCAACGCGGTCGAGCACAAGTACGCGCCGCCGCGGCTCTTCGGCGCCGGCGACCGGTCCGTGCTTTCGCACAGCCCGCGGATCGCCGTCGTCGGATCCCGCCAGGTATCCGACGACGGCGCCACGTTGGCCGCTGCGGTGGCCCGGCAGGTCGTCGATCACGGTGGCCTCGTCGTCAGCGGCCTGGCCCTCGGGGTCGATGGCATCGCCCACCGGACCGCCATGGAGTCCGGCGGCCGGACTCTGGCGGTCATCGGGACACCCCTGGACCGCTCGTATCCTCGCGAACATCGGGACCTTCAGGACCGGATCCAGCACGACCATCTCGTCCTCACCCAGTTCGCCGATGGCAGCCCGGTTCAGCGCCAGAACTTCGTCCTGCGCAATCGGACGATGGCACTGGTGTCCCACGGCACCATCATCATCGAAGCGTCCGAGTCGAGCGGCACCAAGCATCAGGGGTGGGAGGCGATCCGCCTGGGCCGCATCCTGTTCCTGCCGCGGGGACTCGCCGAGGCGGAGTTCGATTGGCCGCGCCAACTGATCGAGTACGGCGCCATCGTCTTCGACGGGGTCGCCGAGCTCAGGGAAGCCCTGGACGAGTTCCTGCCCAGCCGGCCCGGCACCGAGGACCGCCGTGAAGTCCCTCTTTGAGCTCGCCGTAGGGTCGTTTCTGGTCTATCCCAAAGGCAACGACGAGGCGACGCAACGGGCCCGGCAGTTCATCCGCCTCAGGATCAAGATGGGCCGCCACGACGCGGTCGTGAACGCCGTGTCGCGATTGGCCTCGCAAGTCGCCGAAGGCCCGTTGGCCGGTTTCTTTCCGACGGACGCCGTGCTCGTGCCGATCCCGGGCCACACGCCCCGCGTCAAGGACGGTCTTTGGGTCGCGGACGCGATCTGTCAGGAGATGGTCAGGTCTTCTCTGGGCAGCGGCGTTTGGCCCTGCCTCGAGCGGATCCGCACCGTACCCCGGTCGTCGCATTTCGTGAGAGCCGAAGATCGCGCATCACTGCGGGACCACGAGAAGAGCTTGGACTTCCGGGACCTGCTGCTTCCCTCGAACGAGATCATCCTCATCGATGACGTCGTCACGCGGGGCACCACCCTGATGGCCGGCGGCCATTTAATCTCGGAGCGCTATCCTCCT
>JAGRNP010000249.1 GCA_020440705.1 bacterium
GGCTCCTCACGAGCCCGAAGGCGTCGGCCCCTTCGCGGGGGCCGCGGCCGCAGAGCATGCGGTAGAGGATCGCGCCCAGGCTCCACACGTCGGCGGGGGGGCCCGCGGCCCGGGGGTTCTCGGCCTGCTCGGGGGCCATGTAGGCCAGGGTGCCGAGCAGCACGCCGCTGCGGGTCAGGCGCGCGTCGTCCTCGGCCACGGCGAGGCCGAAGTCGCCGACGAGCAGCCGGCCGTCCGCGCCCAGGAACAGGTTCGCGGGCTTGAGGTCGCGGTGCACGACGCCCGCGGCGTGGGCGTGGGCGATCCCGAGCACGGCCCCGTGCAGCAGGCGGGCGGCGTGCTCCGGGGCCAAGGCCGCGGTGCGCAGGTGCTCCTCGAGGTCGGTCCCGTCGACCAGGGGCATGGCCAGCCAGTGACCCTCGGGGGCGATCCCGCTGTCGACGCAGCCGATCAGGTTCGGGTGCCGCAGGCGACGCAGGGTGCTGACTTCCCGCAGGAAGCGCTCGGGGTTCTTCGTCGCGCGCAGGAGCTTCACCGCGAGCCGCGCGCCGTCCGGGGCGCGGGCCTCGACGACGACGCCCATGGCCCCCTTGCCGAGGAAGCGCTCGACCGCGTAGGGCCCGATTCGGGTGAGCTCGCGCGCGAAGCGCTGGGTGGGGTCCATGGACGGCGCGGCGTCGGGGGAGCTCGCGTCGAGGCCGAACACCACGTCGTCGGAGTCGTTCACGCTGTCAGTCTGCTCGTTGGCCATGCGCCGCGCAAAACAAAGCACGGTCCGCTCCTTCGCAGACGTAGCCCGAGTCGCCGCGGCGTCGAGCGTCGACGCCGCCGACGCCTCTGCGTCGGGCGCGCCGGCACTGCCGACGCATGGCAAGGACTTAGCCGCGGCGCTGCGCTTGCAAAGGGTCGGTGCGAGCACACGGGTCGCAGCCTTCGGGCCCAGGCCCACCCGAGTGGGTGCTCACGTCTTTGCTTTGTCAACCTTTCCAATCCTTCCCTCTCCTGCGGGGCGCCGGGCATGTGCACGGCGCCCCGCAGGCATGTACGGCTGCGTCGCCCGTCGCGTCGCGGCCGTCGGCGCCTCCGACGCCGACCCGTCGGGACCCCCGACACGTCCCTTGGAGCGCAAGGGTTTAGGGCTGGCCCGGGGCGTGCACAGGGTCCTGCGCACGGAAGCAACAACGGAAGGACGACGAACATGAAGCGGTATCTGGTGACGGTGGCGGTGGCGGGGGTCTTGGCGTGGTCGGGGGTCGTGGAGGCCTGCAGCGGCATGATCCAGCTGCCCGAGGGGACGGTCTCCGTGGGGGGCCTGTTCTACGTGGACACGGACCAGTACACGGTCGACAAGTCCGCGGACAACCTCGGCGGGCCCTCGGCAAAGGGACAGGGGTTGACCCAGGGCAAGGTCGTGGCCAACACCCAGGGCAACACCAAGGGCAACGTCAAGGGCAACGGCCCCCTGGTCGAGCAGGGGCACATCGAGGTCTACGAGCAGCATGAGGACGGGCTGTTCTACCTGGTGGACTACGTGACGGACATTCCCGTGCTCGGCGGGGACGAGAGCCCTGCGGCGACCGAGGAAGAGGAGGTCGCCGACGTGCCCCCGCCTCCGCCCCCGCCGCTCTTCGTCCCGGCCCCCCCTGGGGAGTTCCTCCTGCCCTTCGCGGACCCCGCCGCCGTGGCGATCCCCGAGGAGGCTGCGCCGCTCGAGCTGGAGACCCTGGTGGTGATCTCCTAGGCCGCCGCGCAGGTCGAGGTTCAGGGCGCGCCTGCCTG
>JAGRNP010000250.1 GCA_020440705.1 bacterium
TCGGCGTCGTAGAGGCTGGTGTCGCTGATGACCACGGCGTCGCACGCCAGCTTCTCGGGGTTGGCCTCCACGTAGCGGTAGATGGCCGGGCCGCCGCACTCCTCCTCGCCCTCGATGATGAACTTCACGTTCACGGGCAGCTCGGTGCCGGTCTTCAGGTAGGCCTCCAGGGCCTTGACGTGGGTGTAGAGCTGGCCCTTGTCGTCGCTGCCGCCGCGGGCGTAGATGATGCCGTCGCGGATGGCCGGCTCGAAGGGCGGGGAGTGCCACAGGTCCAGCGGATCCACGGGCTGCACGTCGTAGTGGCCGTAGAAGAGCAGGGTGCGCCGGTCGGGGCGCTGCTCGGTCTGGGCGTAGACCAGGGGATGGCCGTCGGTCTCGATGAGCTCGGTCTCCAGGCCCAAGGCCTTCAGCTCGTCGTGGACGAACATGGCGGCGCGCCGCACGTCCGGCGCATGGGCCTGGACGGAGCTGATGCTGGGGATGCGCAGCCACTCGCAGAGCTGCTCCACGTGGCGGTCCTGGCGGGTCTTGAGATAGTCGAGCACGGCGTCCGGAGCCATCGGGGAATCCTTCCACGGGGGGAGCGGGTGGCGGGGCGGGCGCGTCAAAGTTACGCTTGACGAACACAGGTGTCGAGGCCATTGTGTGGCCCCATTCCGGGAATGCCGTTCCCCTAGGGGCCATGTCGCCGCCGCAGGATCGGACGCGCCTGGCGACATCCGCCGGCCGTGGACCCCCGCCACCGCGGCGCAGGATTCCCACCGAGCTTGGACCCTCACTCAGGAGGACGAGGACATGATCATCAGCAAGACCAAGACCAAGGAAGCCGTCAAGGAGTGCAACGTGTCGGGCGAGTTCTACGAGGCCCTCGACAAGAAGGTGTACTCGCTGATCAAGGCCGCCGAGGAGCGCGCCCTGGCCAACGGCCGCAAGACCGTCCGTCCCTGCGACCTCTAGGCCCTGCGTCGTCGGGGCCGCGTCCCCGCCCGTCGCGATTCGAGTTCGAGCGGAGATTCTTTCGGGAATCTCCGCTTTTTTGTCGCAATCCCACTCGCGAGGCTTGAAAAAACAGAAGATCCGCGCCGATTTGGTTGTCATTGTCGGTGCCCGGTGGTAGGGTGGCTGCGGTGCCGGTCGCGCCTCTCTCGCGTCGGTCGGCATCGGCATCCCGTCCAGAATCATCGACACGTGCTCTCGCCTCCACGCGTCGACCGCCCATACCGCGGGACCGCCTTCGACATCACCTTGCTGAGACTGGGCAACATCGCGGTCGGTGTCTGTCCGACGACCATCGACACGGGGGGAGACAATGAAACGACTGACCTTGCTGATGATCATGCTCGTGCTGGGGGCGGGATTCGCTCACGCCCAGACCTACGAGACCCTGAACATCATCGGTTACCTGTACGAGTCCGTGAACGCGCCGGGCACGCCGGGCTTCCCGCCCAGCGATGCGGGCGACGTTCTCGCCGGCCTCGGCTTCGTGGACGGCTTCAGCTACTCGCCGTTCTTCCCCACGGCCGACTACGAGTACACCTGGGTCCTGAGCGGCCTGGTGTCCGGCGGCGCCGTGGATCAGGGCGGCGGCATGATCCAGATCAGCTACACCGGCGGCACCCTGGACCTCATCGCCGATGAGATCGCCGCCGGCGGCTACACGCCCGCCTTCTACGGAGTGAACCCGCCCGAGCCCGGCGCCGTGG
>JAGRNP010000251.1 GCA_020440705.1 bacterium
ATCCCACGGCCCCGCTGGTCGACGTGGGCTCGGGCGCCGGCGTGGATGCACTGGCCGTCGCGGCGACCGGTCGCCCGGTGATCGCCTACGAGCGCGATCCCGTCTGCGCCGCGCTGCTGCGTGCGAATGCCGCGGCCCTGGGGCTTGCCGAGCGGGTCGACGTCCGCGCCGAGGACGCGCCCGATGTCCTTCCCGCCGCGCTCGTGTTCGTGGACCCCGACCGACGCGTCGGCGGCCAGCGCCACGACGATGCCACTTCGTTCGCACCGCCGCCCGACGCGTGGCGCGCGTGGAGCGAACGCGCCCGCGCCCTGGTGGTGAAGGTGGCTCCGGCCACGGCCTGGCCCGAGGACGCCGGCGACACACCGCCCTTCGAGGTCGTCTCGCTCGCCGCTCGCGCGCGCGAACGGCGCCTGCTGCTCGCGGGCTTCCACGACGCGCCGCCGCGCCGCGCGCTGTGTCTGCCCGAAGGGACCTCGATCGAAGGCGATGGCTACGAGGAGCTCCCGGAGGTCGGCGAGCTCGAGGCGGGTGTCTGGCTGCTCGACCCCGACACCGCCGTGCACCACGCCGACCTCGTCCCGGCGCTCGCCGCGCGCGATGGCTTGGCGACGCCCTGTGCGGGCCGCGTCGACTACCTGATCGGTGAAGCTCCCGTGCCCGAGGCACCGGGCACCTGGCTGCGCGTGGATGCCGTGCTTCCCCCCGACGCCAAGCGCATCAACCGCTGGTTCGCCGAGGCCGGTGTGGGGCGCGTCGACATCCGCAAGCGGGGTCTCGACGACCGGGCGGAGGCGTGGCGCAAGCGCTTGCGGCTGTCGGGCCGCGAGGCCGGTCACCTCGTGCTGCTGCGCGGCCCCACGGGTCGCCCCGTCGCCTGCGTCGGGAGGCTCTAGCTACCGGGGCGCGAGGAAGTCGAAGGGGCTGTCCGCCTCGGCAGGCGGCGGCGGCTCGACGATGCGCGGGCTCTCGCCGGGCTCCATGCCGTGCTGGCGACGCCAGACGTCGCTCACGTCGTTGGGCAGGAAGAACATCTCGATGCGGCGGTTGATGAGGCCTTCCATCTCGACGTTGCGCGTGTCGTCGCTCCAGTCCGCGGCCATCGGGTTGCCCGGGTCGCGCATGTCGGCGTTGATCTGGCGCACGACGTTGGTCTCGGTGCGGAAGTAACCCGCGCGCCCGGTGACCGGGTAGATGCGCACGGTGGCCCGATCGCGGTACCCATCGCGCGAGAACGGCGACATCGACGAGCGCCAGTGCGTCACGAGCACGCCGTTCTGCGGCGACGAGTTGTCGTCGTCCACGGTCATCCCCTGCTCACGCAACACCTGCCACGCCGTCTGGTAGACGGTGTACTGGCTGGGCGCCGGGAAGCCGTCCGAGCGGACAGCCCCCTCCACCTGGCCGCTGCCGCCCGACTGGCAGCCGGGCAGCGCGAGGAGGACGAACGACAGGGCCACGGGGGCAAGGCGGTGCAGACGCATGACGTCACCCTCCGCCTCGCCGGTCACCTGACGGTCATCCGTCCTGGGTGGACTACTTGGCCCGCGGGTCCAGGGCCCGACGCAAGCCGTCGCCCAGGAGGTTGAAGCCGAGGACCGTGATCGCGATGGCGACGCCGGGGGGCACGATCACCCACTGCTCGCGACCGGTGGCGTAGCGGTAGCCGTCCTTGAGCATCACGCCC
>JAGRNP010000252.1 GCA_020440705.1 bacterium
CGACGTCGGTGCCCGGTGTCGGCGCGACGGGCCGTGTCGCGACCGGGCGGCCCTCGGCGACCCACGCGTTCCAGCCGCCGTCCAGCACGCTCACGTTGGTCAGGCCGTAGTGCCGGCACACGGCGCGGAAACGGGCGCCGTACAGGCCGTGGCGATCGTCGCAGACGACCACGTGCCGGTCGCGGCGCAGGCCCAGCTCGTGGCAGAGCCGTCCGAAGGCGGTGGGCTCCATCACGTGCTGCGTCTTCTCGCCGCGGGCGTCGAAGTGCTTCAGGTAGGGGTGGCAGGGCGCGGCCACGGCCCCGGGAATGTGGCCGCGCAGGTAGGCCTCGGGGGTCCCGCTGTTGTCGATCAGCAGGACCCCCGGATCGCCGCGGTGGTCGTCGAGCCAGGCGGTGGTGACGACCGGGGGCGTGCTCATCCGCGGGCCTCGAGGCCGCGGTCGAGCTGGTCGAAGGCTTCGCGCATGCCGGCCTGCAGGGCCTGCACGTCGGCCTCGGCCCAGGTGGCGGGCTCCTCGCGGATGAAGGTCGTCTTGTCGACCCGGTTGTCGAAGCGGCCGAGGGGCAGGAAGTAGTCCCGGCCGTCGCGGCTGATCTTCACCGTATCGGGACGGCCCGACGTCTCCAGCAGGTGGGCCATGTCGCAGGTGCCGTAGTCGCCGTACATGACGGCCAGGGGCACGCCGTGGTGCAGGATGCTGCCCGGGTCGTTCGGGTCGGTGCGGGCGGCGTTCTTGCGGCGGCTCTCCTCGGGCTCGACCCAGATGTAGAGGATCGAGCTCTTGGCCAGGATGGCCGGGCTGAGCTGGCCCAGGCTGCCCTGGTAGCCGAAGGGATGGGGGAAGGGATAGGTCTGCCCGTCCGCGCAGCCGCGGGCGAACTCGATGACCACCGTCTTGCCCTCGAGGGTGTCGGGCACCTCGGCCACCTTGTCGTCGAGCAGCTTGCGGGCCTCGGCCTCGATGGGGCCGGCGATCTCGCGCCGCAGCGCCTCGTCCAGGGTGCCGATGATGGCCTGGCCGCCGGCCCGCATCCGCGCGGCGTCGATGCGGTCGAAGAGCCACAGCGCCGCCGATGCGGGCGCCGGCTTCCGCTTCGCGACCAGATCGTCGTAATCCTCGTTGAGCAGCTCGATCAGGGTGAGCCAGTCGATGGGATTGCGGAAGGGCAGGGCCGGCGAGATGAAGAACAGGCCCTCGTGGCCCCGGGCGGTCAGCTCGTCGCTCACCCGGCGCATGATGTGGACGTAGGGGAAGTCGTCCAGCTGGACCGTCTGGCCGATGCCGAACTGCTCGTGGCACTGCTCGGGACTGAGCGTGGCCAGGTAGCGGCGCACCTCGGACTTGCCGCTGGCGGGCAGGGCCAGCAGCAGGAGGACGTCGATGTGCTTGGACATGGTGATGCGCTTCCTTTCAAACATCGACCGGCGAGCCGCGGGGCGCGCCGGTTCGTCGCAGGTAGGGCTTGCAATCGTGCGTGATTCCGCAGAAGTATTCCCATCCGTACTCCATAAGTCAAGAAATGTCACCACCTGCCGTCCCGGCTTCGCGGGAGCCGGAACGCGGGCATTCGTGTATGATGGTCGTTGTCCCCGGCCCGAAGGATCTCCATGACCGACGACCGCACCATCGCCTGGACTCCGGACGAGGAGCCCGAGCCGCAGCCGAACGGCGGCATCG
>JAGRNP010000253.1 GCA_020440705.1 bacterium
CATCCCCCTCTCCGCGCGCATCCTCACCATCTGCGACGTGTACGACGCCCTGACCAGCAAGCGCATCTACAAGGACGCCTGGACCATCGAGGACACCATGGCGAACATCCGCGAGAACGCGGGCAAGCAGTTCGACCCCGACCTGGTGACCATCTTCCTGGCCCGACCCGCCGACCTGGAGCGCATCCAGGCCCGCTACCCCGGCTGAGCCGCGCCGGGGTCGTGTTGATTCCATCTGTTCGATTCGCTAGATTGAACCCGGTCCGTCCCTCCCCGACCGGAAGGTTCGTCATGCGCCATCCCGCCGCCCGCCTCGTCCTCGTCCTGGTCCTGCTGGCGGTGGTGCCCGCGGTCGCCCGCGCCGGCGGCGCATCCCCCCATCTGCTCATGCGCGAGTTCGGCCCCGCGCCCGAGATCGCCTACCGCTTCCTGCACCCGCGTCTCGCCGTCGACGCCTATCCGGTCGGGTGGAGCATGGGCGCCCACGAGTTCAGCGTCGCGGTGCCGGCGGGCCGGCGGGTCGTGGTGTGGCTGGGACTGCCCCGCGTGACCTGGGCGGTCGACGGCATCGATCTGCCGGACGAGAGCGCCTGGGGCAACCTCACCCTGGGTGTGCAGGCGGGGGGCGGCAACGAGAGCGGGGTCGTCGCCGGCTGTGATCTGGTTCTGCCCACGGCCCAGAACCGGGGCCGCGACCTGCTCACGACCGGACTGCTTGCCGACCCCTATCACCTGGAGACCTTCATTCCGGACCTGCTCACCATCCGGCCCTACGCGCAGACGAAAACCCTGCTGGCCCCGGACGCGACCTTCCGCTTCCTGCTCGGGCCCGACCTGCTGGTGCCCACCGGCGACGCCGAGGGGGACATCGAAGCGCTGGTTCGCTACGGGGTGGGGCTGGGGCTGGACAACGGCACCGTGGCCGTCTCGCTGGAACTCGCGGGCCAGTGGCTCGTCACCGGCAACGGCGACTTCGCGAGCGATTCCGAGCACTTCGTGGCCGCGGGCTTCGAGTACCTGGGGCACTCGGTGCGGCCGGCGCTCTCCTACCGGATTCCCACCGACGGAACCTACGACAACGTGCTCGACGGAATCGTCGGCCTGCGCATCCGCGTGCTCCCCTGAGTCAGGCGGGTTCGACGCCGGCCATGACGCCCGGCGCCACGAACAGGCTGCTGTCCTGCAGGCACACCGCCGTGCCGGCCGGCGCCTTGCGCGGCTTGCGCACGTAGCGCTTCTCCGTGTGGATCACCGGCACGAGACCCGCGTGGCGCGCCTTGCTGTGCAGGGCGGCCAGGGCCGCCGCCTTGGCCAGGACGGTGCGGGGCACCTGCTCCGGCCTGCCGGCCGTGCGCAGGATCACGTGGCTGCCGGGCACCCCCTGGGCGTGGAGCCAGATGTCCCGGTTGTGGGCCGCCCGGTGGGTGAGTTCGTCGTTCTCCGTGTTCGAGCGCCCGATCCACACCTCCCAGCGGCCGTCGATCAGGTAGCGCCGGAACGGCCGCGCGGGCTCCTCCGGAGTGCGGCGGCGCGGGCGTTCGTCCGGCTCGGGCGCCAGGTCCGGATGGTCGGCC
>JAGRNP010000254.1 GCA_020440705.1 bacterium
TCGGTGTGCGTCGGGGTGTTTGTTCATGGTGTCCGACCCGCAAGGTGTGGGCCGGACACATTTTCAGAGACACAACCAACGGGTCAGTCGGCGTGGAGATCTGGTCCCGGGACGCCCGCCACGTGGCACTTGGCACATAACCGCTCCTGCCCGGTGCCAGGATACGGGTTCGGCAGAGGATAGGAGCCGGAGACCTGCCCGTCCGTGCTGATGTCGACCGTGCCCATGTCCCAGCGCAGGGCCGCCGGCGCGCTCGAGGCGTGGGCCCGGTGGCAGGTGAGGCACATGAGGGTACTGGTGGCCGTGGGACCGTTCGTGCGGTCGACCACGGCGGCGGGGTCCTCGAAAGGGACCTCCGGCAGGTAGGCGGTGGTGAAGAGTCCGCCGGTAGGGTTCGCGGTTCCTTCATAGGCGTTGTAGCGATTGGCGTGCCCGCGGGGGAACGTGCCGTCGGCGCCGTGGCGGAAGACGCCGGGCGCGGGGCCGTCGTCGTGATACGGACCGTGGCAGTTGGCGCACCAGTCGCTCATGCCTCTGATGTAGGCCGTGTGGCGGTTGCGCGTCTCGACGGCGGTGGGATCGGTGACGTCGAGCCCGGCCGCCTGCGGGGCGTCGTACACGAAGACGGCCGCGCCGCCCTGGATTTCGCCGGCGCCGTTCAGCATGCGGAAGTTCGAGTTGCCGTGGGGATCGTGGCAGCTGGTGCAGCCGAGTTGGCTCGAGGGGAAGTTGCCGCCGGGGGCGTGCGTCCAGCGCGGGTCCGGCTCCAGGCCGTAGGCCATAGAGACGATGCTGTGGCCGGCGGCGTGGCCCGCGATGGGGGCGGCCAGGCCGTCCGGCGCGTCGTTCAGGTTGTCCTCGAGCAGGAAGACGAAGTCGCCGGCGCCGCGCAGCAGGCCGGGCAGCAGGGGGTTGGCTGCCATGACGCCGTCGGCCCCCTCGTGGCAGCTCAGGCACACGTCGCTGGCCGAGGCGGCGGTCAGCAGGGGGGACGACCCGTCCATCAGCACTTCGCCGTCGGCGGCGTCGTGCATCACGTGGCAGGCGGCGCACTCGGCCGCACCTCCGTCGTGGAAGGCCCGGGCCGAGTAGGCCGGGCTGAGGACGAGGATCCCGGCCAGCAGGGCGGTGGCCCGGCAGAGGCGGGTGCGGGAATGGGGGACCGTCATGGCATCACCTCTCCAGCGGATGCGGCACCGGGTGACGGGCGAGAGGGCGAGCAGACCGTCCGGTTCCGTTCTCTCAACTCGAATTATAACATGATCTTGAGCCGCGGGGAAATACTCCCCGGATGCAGAGGCCCCGCGACGTCGTCGCGGGGCCTCCCAGGTCGTCGATCGTGTTCAGGTCCACCTCGCAGGAGGTGTCATCCGGGACCAATCCCTAGTACGGAGCGTCTCCGAAGTCCTTGGCGTGGCACTTGTTGCAGAGCGAACGCTGGTTGGTGACGAAGGTGTACTCGTAGTACTTGT
>JAGRNP010000255.1 GCA_020440705.1 bacterium
CCTTGAGCAAGGTCCGGACCGGCGCGCGGGTCAGGGCCGGCTGCGCGCCGGCTCCGGCGGCGGCACCGCGGCCACCAGCGGGTACTCGGCCTCGGGCATGTGCAGGAACCGCTCGGCGACGCGGGGCCAGAGGGACTCGCGGGTGCGGGCCAGCCAGCCGCCGGGATCGTCGCCCGCGCCCCGGCTCTGCTCGAGCAGCTCCGACCACGCGGTCTCGCCGCGGTCGGCGAAGGGCCAGCTCTGCTCGGCCAGCACCTCGTCGTAGGCGGCGAGATCGTCGCCGGCCAGCCCGGCCGGACGCTCGCTCGCGAGCAGGGCGTCGCCGAAGTGCACGATCACCTCGCCCGTGCGGTAGGCCGCCGCGCGCACGTCCTCGGTCACGCCCCACGCGGCGCAGGCGCCGTACAGGGCGAGCACGTTCTCCAGGGCCGCCTGCTTGGCCGCGATGGCCGCGGGCAGGGGTTGGGTCAGGCGCAGCTGCAGGTACGCGCCGCGCGCGGCCTCGGCCCGGCGGTAGGCGATGGACGACTGCAGTCCGGCCGCCGCCGAGTCCGGATGCGCCGCCACCGCGCCGAGGTAGGCCGCGATGGCGGGATCGTCGTCCGGCCGGGCGTCCGGGGGCAGCGCCGCCAGCGCCCGCGCGGCCCGCTCCTCGTGGATGGCCAGCACGGCGGCCGTCTCGCCGGGGAAGCGCCGCAGGAAATCCGAACGCAGGGCCTCGGCACCGCGGGCATCGCCGGCGGCGGCGCGCAGTTCGGCCGCCTTGAGCAGGGCGCCGGCGGCGTCGGCATCGGCGGCGAAGGTGGTGCTGAAGGCGACGTAGGCGTCGGCGGCCGCGGCGGGCCGGCCGGCGCTCTCGTGCCGGGCCGCGATCTTCAGGGCGCCGTCCCGGGCGTAGCCGCTCTGCGGATGGGCGCGCAGCAGCTGTGTCCAGGCCGCGACGGCGGCGGTGTCGTCGCCCGCGCTCTCGAAGCCGAGTCCGGCCCGGTACCAGGCCAGGTCGGCGTGGGCGAAGTCGGGCCAGCGGCGGCCGACGGTGGCGAAGTGGGTCGCCGCCGCGGCCGGACCGCGCTCCGGATCGGCGTCGGCGAGCTGCTCGGCGTGGCGGTAGCGGCACAGCGGCAGGTTGGCGGCCACCGCCGCCGCCAGGGTGTCCTGGCCGGCGGCGCGGGCCGCGTCGAGGGTGCGTCCGTAGATCGCCTCGGCGGCGAGGAACTCCCCGCCCCGGAAGCGGGCGTCGCCGGCGGTGCGCAGGGCGGCCACGCGCCGGGTGTCGTCCGGGTGGCGGTCGGCCATGCCGACCAGGATCCCGGCCGCCTCGTCGTGCCAGCCGTGGGCGTAGGCCACGCGGCCGGCGCGCCAAGCCAGGTCGGCGTCGAGCCCGTCGCGCGGGTAGGCCGTGGCGAAGTCGGCGCTCGCCGCGAGCAGGCCCCGGGCCAGGCTGTCCGGACCG
>JAGRNP010000256.1 GCA_020440705.1 bacterium
GCGACCACCTATCCGGACCACGCCCAGTCGGGGTTCCCGACAACGTGCGCGGCCTGCCACTCGACCAGCGCCTGGCAGCCCGCGGCCTTCGACCACGACACGACGGCCTTCCCGCTGACGGGGGCCCACCGCACGACCGACTGCCTGTCCTGCCACAGCCAGGGGTACACGGGCACGCCCACCGCCTGCGTGGCATGCCACCAGTCGGACTACGACGGGACGAACGACCCCAACCACCAGGCGGCGAACTTCCCGACCTCGTGCCAGGAGTGCCACTCGACGACGGCCTGGACGCCGGCGAACTGGGATCACGACAACCAGTACTTCCCCATCTACTCCGGCAAGCATCGCGGCGAGTGGAACTCGTGCACCGAATGCCACGTGGTGGCGACCGACTACGGCGCCTTCGAGTGCATCCTGTGCCACGAGCACAACCAGACCGACATGGACCGCAAGCACCAGGGCGAGGCCAGGGACTACCAGTACCTGAGTTCGGCCTGCTACCAGTGCCACCCGGACGGAACGGTGCCCAATTGAGGAGGCAAGACGTGATCCGCACCCTGCTCGCCTGCCTGCTCGCGGCGACGCTGGCGGTCGCCGCCGGCGCCGCCGAGGTGAGCTGCAACGTGAAGTACGTCTCGGCCGAGCATGTCTACCTCGACGTGGGCAGCGTGGCGGGCCTGGAGGTCGGGCTCAAGGGCCAGGTGGTGCGCGACGGCGCGGCCATCGGTGAGCTCGAGATCGTCTTCGTGGCCGAGCGCTCGGCCTCGTGCACCATCATCAGCCAGGTGCAGGAGTTCACGGCCGGCGACGCGGTCGTCTTCGCGGTCGAGGAGGCCGAACCGGAGACGGTGGTCGCGCCGGCCCCGGCGCCCGAATCCCGGCAGCGCACGCGCGTGGGGGCGGGGGCGACGGGTCCGGCCCGGTCGCGTTCGTCCGCGCCGCGGCAGTGGCGCGGTTCGGTGGCCCTGCAGTGGGACCACGGCGCCGAGACCAACGAACGCAAGCTGACCACCGACACCTACCGGCTGCCGTTCCGCATCCGCGGCGACGACATCGTCAAAGGCTTCTCGTTCCATGCGCGGGGCAGCCTGCGCCGCATCGAGCGGGACGGCTTCAGCGCGAGCACGCCCACGGGCGAATGGCGCAACCGCATCCAGGAGGTGGCCCTGGTGCGCGAAGGCCGCGAGCTCGACTGGCACATCGCCCTCGGGCGCATCGGCACCCGGGCCACGGCCACCGCCGGACCCTTCGACGGCCTGGCCGTGAGCCGCCGCATGGCGGCGAACCTGCGCGTGGGCGTCTTCGGCGGCTTCGCTCCCGAGTG
>JAGRNP010000257.1 GCA_020440705.1 bacterium
GACGTCGAGGGGCGCGCGGGCGGCGTCCTCGCCGGCGGGGGCGCCCGGCGTGGCCGTGATGTAGTCCACGTAGACGGTGTGGGCGCGCGGGTCGTTGCCGCGGTTGCCGGCGAACAGGCCGATCTCGTTGACGGTCATCGTGTAGGGGAAGGTCCCGGCCTCGGTCCAGTTGACGCCGTCGGCCGACCAGCTGTGGATCCAGGTCGAGCCGGTGCGTTGCAGGCGCATCCACAGGGGCGAGGCCTGCACCTCGGGCGGCAGGTACACGTCGTGGGTGATCTGCGCCGGGCCGCGGTCGACGGCCACGCGCAGCAGGCCGAGATGATCGCGGAAGAACTCGGCGCGCACCCAGATGGAGTCGTCCTGCTTGACCAGGATGCCCTCCTGGGCGAAGAACTCGGGCAGGTCGGCCTCGAACTTGGCCTCGATGGTGAAGTCGATGTCCTGGGCCGGCTGCAGGATGTGCACGGCGCCGATGACGCCGTTCCAGATCTCGTGCTCGAGGCCGCCGGGCACGGTGATCGCCACCTGCGCATCGTCGGTGTAGCCGTTCACGATCTCGACCGTGCCGCCGTCGCCGAAGGGGTCGACGAAAGTCCACATGGGATCGAGCTCGCAGCCGTTGAAGTCGTCGTCGACCAGCACCGGCAGCACCTCGACGAAGGTAGCGGTGACGGTCCGGGCCGCGACCATGGCCACGGTGTCGGGGTTGGCGGTGCCCGTGAGGTCGCCACTCCAGCCGGCGAACTGCCAGCCCGGAGCGGCCGTGGCGGTCAGCTCGACCGCGGTGCCCGCGTAGTACAGGGCCTGGTCGGGCACCGGCACGACCGTGCCCATGCCGACGACGTTGACCGTCAGCGCGTACTCGGGAATGACGGAGAAGGTGGCCGTGACCGACTTGTTCGCGTCGACGATGACGGTCTCGGGGTTGACGGTGCCCGTGAGGTCGCCGCTCCAGCCGTCGAAGGCGTAGCCGACGGTGGGGACGGCCGTCACCTGGACCGCCGTGCCCTGGTTGTAGACGCCGCCGGGCGGGTCGAGGACCACGCTGCCGCCGCCGGGTGTGGCGTCGGTCGTGAGGGTGAACTGCGGAATCGGGGCGAACGTCGCGGTGACGGCCTTGTTGGCGTCCATGACGAGGGTCTCGGGCACGGCCGCGCCGGTGAGGTCGCCCGACCAGCCGGTGAAGGCGATGCCGACCGCGTCGACCGGCGTGAGCGTCACCACGGTGCCGGCGTTGTAGGTGCCGCCGGCGGGCGAGAGGGTCACCGAACCGCCGCCCACGGCGGTCACGTCCA
>JAGRNP010000258.1 GCA_020440705.1 bacterium
GATCTTTATTGTTGATACCAATTCTAGATGAAATAAAAGTTGTCACCCTTCCTGAAATATACAACAAAAAATGCTTTCCAACTTCGATGGATGGAAGGCCTTCTGGCCCTATTGCATTAAAAATGGCGCTTCGCCGGGGATGCTTTACCGAAGAAGAGCAAAAATTAGCTTTACGTTGGCAAGTCAAATATACAAGTCGTGAAAAGATATTTGCGAACATGTTCGAGAATGTTATTTTTCCATTTGCATTTACACTGATTTCACCTTTTGCGCTACTCGCTATTGGCGTCGCTGTTTCATGGGTCGCACATGGATTCATGCGACCAAGTGTATAGAATCGCTTCGGCCATCGGCGCCGGGCTCTAACTTGGACCGCCTGACAACGCCCACCCGATAGACCCAGCTTGACGTCGCCGGCGATCGCGCCTAATCGCCGACATGTGGTGATTTGAGCCGGTCGGCTTGCGGGCCACGTTAAACAATCCGCTAAAAGGCCGGGCGTCATGTGGACCCTGGCATTTTCCGGCCGGGGTTTTTTGCTTGCGGAGCAGGAACATGGCGGAAGACGGGGCGCAGGGCTGGCGGCTGGAGACGCAACTGGTGCAGGGCGGGCTCGACCGCTCGCACCACGGCGAGACCGCCGAAGCGCTCTACCTCACCTCGGGCTTCGTCTACGAGCGCGCCGAGCATGCCGAGGACCGCTTCCGCGACCGTGCCCCCGGCTTCATGTACTCCCGCTACGGCAACCCCACGGTCAGCACCTTCGAGGAGCGCCTCGCCGCCATCGAGGGGGCCGAATCCTGCTGCGCCGTCGGCTCCGGCATGGCGGCGGTCAACGCCGCCCTCATGTGCCGCCTGAAGGCCGGTGACCGAGTCGTCGCCGCCCGCGCCCTCTTCGGCTCCTGCCGCCACATCATCGCCAATATCCTGCCGCGCTTCGGCATCGAGCACGAGTTCGTCGACGGCGCCGACCTCGACCAGTGGCGCCTCGCCCTGTCCCGGCCCACCGCCCTCGTCTTCTTCGAGACCCCCTCCAACCCGGCCCTCGAGCTCGTCGACATCACGGCCGTGGCGGAACTCGCCCACGCCGTCGGGGCCGAGGTCGTGGTCGACAACGTCTTCTCCACGCCCCTCCTGCAGCGCCCGCTCGCCCTCGGCGCCGACGTCGTCGTCTACTCCGCCACCAAGCACATCGACGGCCAGGGCCGCTGCCTCGGCGGTGCCATCCTCGGCACGAAGCGCTACCGCGACGACACCCTCCACCCCTACCTC
>JAGRNP010000259.1 GCA_020440705.1 bacterium
GGCTCTTCAACACCTGGGAGGCGCGGAACACGAGCACGCGGCGGGGCAGGATCGGCACCTCCTCGCCGGTCTTGGGGTTGCGGCCGACCCGCTCGCCCTTCTCGCGCACGGCGAAGGTGCCGAACGACGAGATCTTGACCGTGCCATTCATCACCAGCGAATGCGCGATCTCCTCGAGGATCGCATCCACCAGGCCGGCGGATTCGCTGCGCGACAGCCCGACCTCCTGATAGACCGCCTCGGCGAGCTGGGCGCGAGTCACCGTTCTGCCCGTCATCGCCCGCGTTCCCCTCGCGTGTGCCTTCGATGGATAAAACGCTAGATGATACAAAGGTTTCCGTCAACCGGGCCGACACGCCGCGGCCGCCCCGCGGGGAAGGGGCCTACCAGCGGATCAGGGCGGCACCCCAGGCGAAGCCGCCGCCCATGGCGTTGCAGAGCAGGAGGTCGCCGCGGTCGAGTCGGCCAGAGGTGTAGAGCCGGTCGAGGGCCAGGGGAATCGAGGCGGCCGAGGTGTTGGCGTGCTCGGCCACGGTGACCACCACCTTCGCCTCGGCAATGCCGAGCTTCTTGCCGACCGCGTCGATGATGCGCTTGTTCGCCTGATGCGGGACCAGCCAGTCGACGTCGTCGATGGCGAGCCCGGCAGCGTCGAGCACGGCGCGCGCGGCACCCGTCAGCTCGCCGACCGCATGGCGGAAGACCTCGCGGCCGTTCATCCTGAGATGGCCGACCGTGCCGGTCGAGGAGGGGCCGCCATCGACCTGCAGATGGGCGTAGTGGCGGCCGTCGGCGGCCAGCATGGTGGCGAGGATGCCCTGGTCGAGCGCCGTGCCGGGCTGCTCCAGGGCGGTCAGCACGACCGCACCGGCGCCGTCGCCGAAGAGCACGGCGGTGCCGCGGTCGGTCCAGTCGAGCAGGCGCGAGAAGGTCTCCGCCCCGATCACCAGGGCCGTGCTGGCCTGGCCGGCCTTGATGAAGTTGTCGGCCACGGCCAGGGCATAGACAAAACCCGTGCAGACCGCCTGGACATCGAAAGCGACACCCCGGGTCATGCCGAGGTTGGCCTGCACGCGGGTGGCGG
>JAGRNP010000260.1 GCA_020440705.1 bacterium
GGGCCCCGGCCCCGGGACCATCATTGTCCTCAAGGCGGCCCGTCGCGGCCCCGATAACCCCAATAGAGACAAGAATCATCCGCTTTGGCCGCGGCGCGGTGCGCCCGAGGCCCGGGCCCTTTTCCCGCATCCTCGGAGGCTCGCCCATGCGCCTGCCGCGCCCGCTGCTCGCCGTCGGCATCCTGGCCGCTCTCGCGGGTACCCGTCCGTCCGCGGTCGCGGCCGCCCCTCCGGACCGCCCGCCGGTGACGGTGACCGTGCGCGACGCCGCCGGCGCGCCCGTGCCCTGGGCGGCGGTGACCCTCACCCCGACCGACGGGCAGGGGATCGGCGCCTGGACGGCGCCGGCGCCGGTGATGCGGCAGCACGGCGTGCTCTTCGATCCCTTCGTGCTGGCGGTGCGCACCGGGGCCGAGGTCGCCTTCCCGAACCTCGACGACATCCGGCACCACGTCTACTCGTTCTCGCGCGCCAAGCGCTTCGAGCTGCGCCTGTACGGCAAGGACGAGAACAAGCTCGTCGTCTTCGACCAGCCCGGCGTGGTGGCCCTGGGCTGCACCATCCACGACAACATGCTCAGCTTCATCCACGTGTCCGACGCGCCCGTGCAGGCGGTGACCGATGCGCAGGGTCGCGCCGCCTTCGCGGGCCTGCCCGCCGGCGCCTGGGAGATCGGGGTCTGGCATCCGGATCTCGCGGGCGACGGTCCGCCGCCGCTCGCGGTGCGCACGGGCCCGGACGCGGCGGCCGACGCGGTCGTGGCGATCCCGCTGCGCAAGGTGCGGCGCGTCCAGGAACCGCCGCGGGAGGGCCGCTATTGAACCTGCGCCCCGGGAGCTTCCAGACGCGCCTGGCCCTGGTCTACCTGGCCCTCTTCCTCGGGGTGCAGGCGACGGTGCTGATCGTGTTCAACTCCTCGGTGCCGGGACGGGTCCGCGCCGACGTCGAGCAGCAGCTCGCGGCGTCGGCGCGGGTCTGCGAGCGCATCCTCGCCGGGCGTGTCGACCAGCTCGCGGGCGGGGCCCAGCTGCT
>JAGRNP010000261.1 GCA_020440705.1 bacterium
CGACAGGAGCTAGTCGTTGAGCGCCTCATGCACGTTGCCGACCATCTCCGGTCCCGGACGCAGGGTCTTGTCGCCCTCGTCCTTCCACTTGGAGGGGCAGCCCTCGTCGGTCTTCTTGGCCAGGTAGAGGTTGGCCTTGAACTTCCGCATGAGCTCGTCGATGTTGCGGCCCATGTTGTAGAAATTGACCTCGGAATTGAAGAGGGTGCCGTCGGGCGCGATGACGAAGGTGCCGCGCAGCGCGAGACCGGAGCCCGCGTCGTACACGCCGAACATCTTCGAGAGGTTGCCGGTCGGATCCGCCCCCATCAGGTAGGTGACGGCCGCCAGTTCCTTCTCTTCGCGCTTCCAGGCCAGGTGGGAGAATTCGGTGTCGGTGGACACGGTGATGAGCGTGGCGCCCATCTTCGCGAAGCGATCCTGCTGCTCTGCCAGAGCAGCGAATTCGGTCGCTCAGACGAAGGTGAAGTCGGCGGGATAGAAGAAGAGGATGGTCCAGCGGCCGTTCTTCTTCTGCTCCGCGAGGGTCACCTTGGTGAAGTCGTGGGCCTTGGGGTCGTAGCAGGTGAGCGTGAAATCGGGCACCTGCATGCCGACTTTGACTTCGGTGTTCTCCATGGGAAACCTCCGGTCGGTTGGGGAATGCGACGACCGCGACGCCCGGGGGCGTGGGTCGCGACGATGGTCCCAAACTACCCCTATCAGGAATCGTTCGCATCCCCTGATCGCTGTCAATCTTCCGACAGGACGGTCACCTTCAACGTGCGCGCGGGCGCCGGCCAGTTCCCGGCCTCGATCGTGGCCGTGAGCGTCACCTCGTCGGAGCCCGCGACCCGCGTCGCCACGAAGCGGGTCAGACGGTACTCCCCGTCGCGGTGGCCGTAGCCGTCGCCCGCGTCCTCGTAGAGCAGGCCCTCGGCCCGACCCGCGGCGTCGAGGCTCACCACGAGTTCCAGCGTCGAGAGGTCCCACTCCCCCGTGTGCCGGATGACCGGGC
>JAGRNP010000262.1 GCA_020440705.1 bacterium
TCGGCGGCGTGGCCCTGCTCGAGGACCTGAGCGAGCGCCGCCAGCTCGAGGAGCGCATGCGCGAGAGCCAGAAGATGGAGGCTATCGGCCGCCTCGCCGGGGGCATCGCCCACGACTTCAACAACCTCCTGAGCGTCGTCATCGGCCTCGCCGATCTGCTCGAGCTCGAGGGCGAGCTCGAGGCCCGGGGGCGCGAGTACGTCGGCGACATTCAGCGCGTGGCCCAGTCCGGGGCCGAGCTCGTGGCCAAGCTCATGACCTTCAGCCGGCGCCAGGTCGTGCGCCCCGAGCTCATCGATCTCGTCGCTCGCGTGCGCGAGTCGGGCTCGATGCTCGGCCGGCTGATCCGCGAGACCATCGCCATCGAGCTCGACACCGGCGACGTCGGCCTGTGGGTCGAGCTCGATCGCTCCCAGCTCGACCAGATCCTCGTCAACCTCTGCGTCAACGCGGCCGACGCCATGGTCGGGGGCGGCCGCCTGACGATCGCGACGAGCGCGCGCGACGTCGGCGAGGGCGAGCGGACCACGCTGCTCGAGCCCGGCCGCTATGTGTGCCTGAGCGTGCGCGACACCGGCGCGGGGATCCCCGAGGATCTGCGCTCGAAGATCTTCGAGCCCTTCTTCACGACCAAGGCCAGCGGCACCGGCCTCGGCCTCGCCAACGTCTACGCGATCGTCACGGCGGCCGGGGGCGAGGTCGAGGTCGACAGCGTCGTCGGCGAGGGCACGGAATTTCGCGTCTACCTGCCGATGCGGGTCCCGCCCACGCGTCGACGGTCGCGCTCGGGCGCGGCGCACCAAGCCGTGGCCCGGGGCTCGGAGCGGATCTTGCTGGTCGAGGACAACGACAACGTGCGCCGCTCGACCTCGCGCCAGCTCGAGGCGATCGGCTACCGCGTCGAGACGGCCCGCGACGGCGTCGA
>JAGRNP010000263.1 GCA_020440705.1 bacterium
GCGAAGCCGGGCTCGGCGGCGTTGCGCTCGAGGACCCGCGCCGAGAGCAGGCCCAGCCCCCGCCCGTTGTTGAGCAGGTCGCCGCCGGCGAGCCGGGCCCGGTTGCCGAGGACGGCGAGGCCGAGGGACTCGGCGACGAGGGCCGGCAGGCCGTCGTCGCTGCGGTCGACGCCGGGAGCGGTGGCGACGAAGTCGACCATGGAGCGCCGCCCGGCGGCATCCGACACCGTCAGCGGGCCGAAGTCGCGCAGCCACAGGCCTTTCGCCTGCGCCGGCAGGAATCCGCAACGGTCGGCGGGCAGGTCGGGGCCGGTGAGCATCGCCTCGATGGGGGCGCGGTCCGCGGCATCGGAGGCCAGGATCAGGAGCCGCACCTCCGGCGCGGCGAGGCGCACGAGCTCGCGCAGCACGTCGGGCGCCTCGGCGGCCAGGGTGCCGCCGCCGACCAGAAGGAACTCCTGCGGCTCGAACTCGCCGGGCATGTAGAAGGAGCCGAGGGCGGCCGCGAGATCGGCCGGCGGGGCCGCGGTGTCGCCCCGCGACCCGGCGCCCCCGCGGCCCTTGACCACGACGCCGAGCGCGACCAGGCCGAGGGCCAGGACGGCGAGCAGGAGGGTGTTGCGGAGCCGGGACGTCATGGGGGCATTATCGACCGGTCCCGGCACCCGCTCAAGCGGGGAGTCGGGGTCGACCGGACGCGCGGCAGCAGCTTGCTAGAGCCGCTGCGCCCGCTGGATCAGGCGCTGGGCCATGTCGGCCTGGTCGGGGTAGGACGAGGCCCGGGCGAGGAGATCGAGCGCCTCGTCCTTCGCGCCGAGCTCGAGGGCGCAGTAGCCCTCCATGAGCAGGGCGCGCCCCGACTCGTCCCGGTCCGCGATGCGGGCGAAGGCCTCGCGGGCCTGG
>JAGRNP010000264.1 GCA_020440705.1 bacterium
CCGAGCAGCAGGTGGCGGGCACCGAGTGCGCCTGGCGCCTCGGGCAGCGACCGACCCGCGGCGAACAGGCCACCGACCGTGGTCGCGCCGGCCGGGGGGCAAGGCAGACACAGGCCGTGCTCGCGCAGCGCGGTGGCGAGGTCCGCGAGGCGCAGTCCGGGCTCGACCGAGCAGGTGAGGTCGTCGGGATCGAGGCGCAGGATCTTGTCGAGCGCCGCCAGCGAGACCAGCGTCGGAGCGGCATCTCCCGCCGGCGCCGGCAGGCTCTCGAGCTGACTGCCGGCACCACACAGACGGACCGGCCCGCTGCCGCCCGCGTGCATCCGCAGGAGGTCGGCCAGCGCGTCGTCGTTCTCCGGTCGGAGGCTCGCGGCGACCGGGAAGTCCACGCTCGGTTCGGTGGTCGGCTTCAACGCGGGTCTCCTCCGGATTCGAGCCGTGCCTCGGCATCCATCACCTGCTCGACGATCTTCGGCCACTTCGCGACCTCGCCGCACGCAGCGCGCGCCGGCAGCGCCTTGCCCGGGTTGCAGCGATCGTCGGGATCGAAGCTGCGCCGGACCCGATGCATCACGTCGAGGTCGTCGGGCGTGAACATCAGGCCGACGTGGTCGAGCTTCTCCGCGCCGACGCCGTGCTCACCGCTGATGCTGCCGCCCATCGCCACGCACAGTGCCAGGATCTCGTGGCCCGCCGCCACGACCCGCGCCCGCTCCTCGGCGTCGCGGCCGTCGAAGCTGATGTTCGGATGCAGGTTGCCGTCGCCGGCGTGGAACACGTTGGTGAGCG
>JAGRNP010000265.1 GCA_020440705.1 bacterium
TGCGACAAGCCCGGATCACCGAGACGACCTTGAGCTGACCGAGGCTCAGACGACCGGCATGGGTGGAGAGATACGCGTCCCCGTGCCGGCGAAAGATGTCTGCGACCTCGAGATGAGGCCGCGCCATGACGGCGCGGTCGTCAGGCTGGCGGCGGCGCGAGCAGCGTGAGCGGGCTCTCGACGTTGCGGATCGTCTTCAGCGCGACGCGGGTGTAGATCGCGGTCGTGTCGAGCTTCCTGTGGCCAAGCAGCGTCTGGATGACGCGGATGTCGACCTTCTGCTCCAGCAGGTGCGTGGCGAAGCTGTGCCGCAGCGTATGCATGGAGACGCGCTTGCCTATCCTCGCGCTCGTCGCCGCCTTCGCACAGGCGCGGTTCAACTGGCGCGGCGTGATCGGTTGACCCGGCCGTTGTCCCGGGAACAGCCATCCCTTCGGTCGCTTCGCCCGCCACCATTGTCGCAACAGCGCGAGCAGATCGGGTGACAGCATGACGTAGCGATCCTTGCGTCCCTTGCCCTGTTCGATGCGGATCAGCATGCGCGCGCTGTCGATGTCGGAGACCTTGAGATGGGCGATCTCGGAGAACCGAAAGACCGGCCCGTCTTGGCAGCAGTAGATGTCGTTGATCTGGCAGTGCCCGCACTTGCCCACGCCGCAGCGCATGCGCCGTTCCAGGTCCACGAAAACCCGGTCGCCCTCGATGCCCACTCCCGCCAGTTCCAGCAGGACGAATTTGTACATCACCGGCGGCCCGCACATGGCGACGACCGT
>JAGRNP010000266.1 GCA_020440705.1 bacterium
GTCGAAGCCCCGCTCCGCCACCGCAGCCATCTGCCGTTTCACGAAGATCATGGACGCGCCGCCGGCGTCCCCCGGAATGACCGACAGGATCCTCGGTCTGGGCCTAGGCTCCGCCACGGGCTTCCCCGTCAGGGTGCCGCCGCGCGCCGCGCAGGGAGTTCAGCAGGAGCACGAGCGCCATGGCCAGGACCGCCGCCATGGCCGCCACCGAGACGACGATGCGGAGGGTGCGGGGCGCGTGGGCGCGCCGGGGCGTGTGGGCACGGTCGATGACCGCCACGAGCGGGAGGTCCTTCTGCGCATCGATGGTGACGATCTCCATCTGGCTGCGCAGCGTCACGTAGAGTTGCTGGTTCAGCTCGACGTCGCGCACGAGGCGCGTCCGTTCGAGGGTGAGGGCCGGCGACTCCGACCAGCTCCGGTTCGAACCGAGGAATTCCTGCAGCGCGGATTCGGAGCGGGCCAGTTCCGCCTCCACCTCGCGCAGGCGCGTGTGGATGAACTCGGACTGGCGGGCGGCGTCTTCGGTCTGGAATTGCCGGCTGTAGGCGTCGAGCTCGGCGACCATGAAGTTGACGAGGTCGGCGGCGATCCGGGGATCGCCGACCGTGGCGTGGATCGTCGTCACGCCGCTCTTGCGGTCGAACCGCACCCCCACGGCCCTGGCCAGGGCCTCGAGGGCCTGCTCGGTGGCGCGGGCGGAATCCGGTTCGTCCGGCACGAGGAAACGGAGCAAGGTGG
>JAGRNP010000267.1 GCA_020440705.1 bacterium
CAACATCACCTTGAACTTCGACGCGGACGTCGATCCGACCACCGTCTCGCCCCAGACCTTGGGCCTGCATCGATCGATGGGACGGACCGCCTGGGATTTCGACGTGAACGGTGGCACCGTTACGCTGCTCCCGGGATCGTTCTTCGCGGGAGAGGTCGTGCACCTGACGATCAGCGATGGCGTTCGCAGTACCGACGGAGGAGTCGCCACGCCGCACCAGCTTCGCTTCACGGCGGGAGCGACGGCGCCGCCGGCCTGCGCCCGCCAGTGGACCGACATCGGAGCCGGCCTGACCGGGGCGAGTGACAGCGACGTGGCCTGGGGCGACGCCGACGGCGACGGCGACCTGGATATCCTGGTCCTCGGCTCGACCGGAACGAGCAGTCAGATCACCCACCTCTATTTGAACGACGGCGGGACGTTCACCAACGCCCTCGCCAATCTCCCGGGCTCCTCGTCCGGTTCGGTTGCCTGGGGGGACTACGACGGCGACGGCGATCTGGACGTCCTGCTGATCCGAGAGTCCGCATCGCGGCTCTACCGCAATGACGGCGGGATCTTCACCAATTCCGGCGTTGGCCTGCCCGGACTCCTCAACGCCGACGCTGCCTGGGGGGACTACGACAACGACGGAGACGTCGACTGGTTCGTCACCAACGAGATCGGCTCGAACGTGCTGTTCCGCAACGACGGGCCCACGGGCAACTA
>JAGRNP010000268.1 GCA_020440705.1 bacterium
GAGAGACGGAAGCGGGTCGTCCCTACTTCGTCATGGAGTATGTGAAGGGCGAACCGATCACGCAGTACTGCGACCGGAACGGGCTCTCGACGAAGAAGCGGCTCGAGCTGTTCGCCCAGGTGTGCGACGGAGTCCAGCACGCGCACCAGAAGGCGATCCTCCACCGCGATCTCAAACCGACCAACCTCCTCGTCACCGACGTGAGCGGAACGCCACAGCCCAAGATCATCGACTTCGGGCTCGCCAAGGCGATGTCCGCCCCGCTCACGGATCGGTCGATGTTCACCGAGATCGGGCAGCTGGTCGGAACGCCCGAGTACATGAGTCCCGAGCAGGCCGACCTCACTTCGGCCGACATCGACACGCGCAGTGACGTCTACTCCCTCGGCGTGATCCTCTACGAACTCCTGACCGGCGCCCTCCCCTTCTCCTCCGACGCGCTTCGGTCGGCCGGCTACGACGCGCTTCGAAAGACGATCCGAGAAGTCGATCCGCCGACGCCGTCGTCGCGCGTCTCGTCGCAGGACGCCAAGCTCCAAGAGATCGCCACGAAGCGTCGCGTCAGCCCCGGCGAGCTCAGGCGTGAACTGAAGGGCGACCTCGACGCGATCGTGATGACCGCGCTGCAGAAGGACCGGAACCGGCGCTACCAGACCGTGAACGCGCTCGCCGCGGACA
>JAGRNP010000269.1 GCA_020440705.1 bacterium
CCGGGCGGCACAGTCCCGACGACGCTGCGCGATTTCGATCAGCCCGGCACCCAGCCGTTCGAGCACGGCATCGACATCCGCGATCCGGGCAACAACTGCGCCGGGTGTCATGGGAATTACGACCCGGCTGCCGAGCCCTACTTCGTCTGGCGCGGCTCGATGATGGCCAACGCGTCGCGCGACCCACTCTTCGAGGCTTGCCTGACCGTCGCCAATCAGGACGCCCCGTCGTCCGGCGACCTGTGCATCCGCTGCCACGTGCCGAAGGCGTGGACCGCCGGCCGCTCCACGCCGACCAGCGGCAGCGCCATTCTCTACAACGATCGCAGCGGCGTGTCGTGCGATGTCTGCCACCGCATGGTCGATCCCCTCTACAATGAGGAGAATCCAAGCGCGGACATCGGGATCCTCGCCAGCCTGAGCAACCCCCCGGCTGGCTTCGGCAACGGCATGTACGTGCTCGACCCCGACGGCGTACGCCGCGGCCCGTTCTCCGACGTCCAGCCGCTCCACCAGATACTGGTTTCTCCATTCCACCAGGACGCGGCGTTCTGCGGCACCTGCCACGACGTGAGCAATCCGGCGTTCGAGCACGACGGCAACGGCAACTACGTGCCCAACGCGCTCGATGAGCCCGCAAGCGACTTCAGCGCGCACACGCTGATGCCCATCGAACG
>JAGRNP010000270.1 GCA_020440705.1 bacterium
GCCGGCGAGCGGCGCGCAGCTGCAGGTGCCGCAGGCGTCGCCGTCGGCGGGCGGCGCGCACGCGTCGCAGGCCGGGTCGGTGGTGCGGACGATGCCGCACAGCAGGCCGTAGCGGGCCTCGACGGTGTCGCCGCCGTAGGCGCGGCCCTCGACCTCGTCGACGTAGACCGCGGCGAACGCGGGCGCGTCGATCAGCGCCTGCGCGATCGCGCGCCGGGTCGCGGCGTCGTCGACCTCGCCGAGGCGGGCCACCGCGTCGGCGACGAAGTCGTCGTCGGGGCTGCCGCCGGTGAGATCGAGGTGGAGCCGGCGCGCGAAGCGCTCGGTCTCGGCCTGCGACGGCTGGTCGCCCCCGACCGGCAGGTTGCCGTCGACGGTGCGATCGCACGCGGCGAGGAGGGCCAGCCAGGCCACCCCGCCGAGGATGGGGACGCGCATGGTCGTCCCATCTCATCACACCGCGTGCCAGGCGGGCCGGGGCGCGAACCGCCCGGAACCACGTGGGAGCGCCGGCGCCGGTGTCGGCTTCTACCCCGCCTCGCCGTCGGCGACGGCGTCGCTGTGGGAATCCGCGACGGACCGGGGCCGGGCCCCGGTCGCGCGCGGCTCACATGCGGGACGTGAGGTCCTTGATGACCTTGGTGGTCTCGCCGGCCTCGATCGTCA
>JAGRNP010000271.1 GCA_020440705.1 bacterium
GGACATGGGCCGGGTCATGGCCGCCCTGAAGCAGGGCTGGCCGGGCCAGATCGACGGCGCGGTCGCCAGCGCCCTGGTGAAGAAGAAGCTGGGCTGATGCCTTAAACCATGGAGAGCCCGCTCCGGCGGGCCTAGACTGCTTCCATGGCCTTCCCTCCGCAATTCCTCGACGAGATCCGCACCCGGGTGCCGCTCTCCGACGTCGTCGGCAAGCAGGTCCGCCTGATCCGTCGCGGCCGGGAATTCGTCGGCCTGTGCCCGTTCCACAAGGAAAAGTCGCCGTCCTTCGCCGTGGTCGAGGACAAGGGCTTCTTCCACTGCTTCGGCTGCGGCGCCCACGGCGACGTCATCGGCTTCCTGATGCGGACCGAGAACCTCTCCTTCCCCGAGGCGGTGGAGCGGCTCGCGGGGCTCGCCGGCCTGCCCATGCCGGTGCAGAGCCCGGTCGAGCGCGAGCGGGCAAAGCGCGCCGCCACGCTCTACGACGTGCTGGAGGAGGCCTGCCGCTGGTTCGAGGAGCAGCTCACCACGCCCGCGGCGGGCGAGGTGCGCGCCTATCTCCAGCGCCGCGGCGTGCGGCCCGAGACGGTGGAGCGCTTTCGCCTGGGCTACGCCCCGGACGCCCGCAGCCGCCTGATCCAGCACCTCAAGGGCAAGGACG
>JAGRNP010000272.1 GCA_020440705.1 bacterium
CCGCTCCACCAGGGGCGGCCGGTGCCGGACGTGCCGGCGGTGCCCGCAGGCGAGCAGCGCGATCCAGTCCCCCGCCTCGTCCTGGATGAACCCGGTGATGGTCACGTCGCTCGCGGCCCGCGGGTGAGGGTGAGGAACGTCCCCGTCGCGGTGGCGTGCACGGTGCCGTCCGGCCCGACGAGCCGCCCCGACGTCCGCACCTTGCGACCCTCGACGGCCCCGACGGCCGCGCTCACGCGGCACGACCGCAGCAGCGGCAGCGACCGCTCGAAGCGCACGCTGATCTCCCCCGCCAGCACCGGGTGCCCGGCGATCCAGGCGGCGCCGCCCATGGCCTCGTCGAGCACGGCCGCCATGCTGCCGCCGTGGGCGTGGCCGGGCGGCCCCTCGGCCCGCGGGCCGAACCAGGCCTTGCCGACCAGGGCCCCGGCCTCGTCCTTGAACCAGCGCACCGAGACGGGAGCCTGACCGACGGGCTGACCCAGGAGCTGGGCCGCCGGGTCACCGACCAGCAGGTGTGGGAGGGTGGTGGGGATCCAGCCCGGATCCCCGGCGAGCGGATCGTCGCTCACTCGTTGACGATGTCGCACTCGGGCGGCGGGCACTCCTCGTCGCCGCGGCAGCCCTCGAAGCAGCCGTTGAACGACAGCTCCTGGTCGCC
>JAGRNP010000273.1 GCA_020440705.1 bacterium
GGCAGCACCTACGGTGGCAACCCCATGGGTGCGCATATCGCCATGGAGTCGCTGGCCATCGTGACGGACGAGGACCTCTGCGGCAACGCCGAGCGCCTGGGACAGCTGTTCCGCGCCGAGATGCAGAAACTCGTGGAGGACTATCCCTGGGTGAAAAAGGTCCGCGGACGGGGCCTGCTGAACGCCCTGCTCATCGAGCCGCGCAAGGCCGCCGACGGTTCACCCAGGACCGCCCGGGAGCTCTGCCTGCTCCTGCGCGACAACGGCCTGCTGGCCAAACCCACGCACGGCGACATCATCCGCTTCGCGCCGCCGCTGGTGATCACGGAGGAGCAGCTGATGGAGTGCGTGAACATCATCCGCACGAGCGTGGGGCAGTTCGCGTGAGCGATCAGACCGCCCGCCGCGTAACTTTGGGGGAAAGCGGTCATTGATGGCATCCAAGGACCTACGTGATCAGGTACATGCCTTGGTGGATTCGGTCCAGAGCGAGGACCTCCTTCGCTGGGTGCATGAGTTGCTTTCTCGCACGGCTTCGGAGGGTTCCACTGGTGTCTGGCAGGAGTTGACGGAGGAACAGCGGGACCGCGTGTTGAAGGCACATGCATCGGCTTCGACGGACAAGGAGCTGCGGCCTTCGGATGAGGTGCTCAGG
>JAGRNP010000274.1 GCA_020440705.1 bacterium
CCGTATGCTCTGGCCCCGTGAGCATCACGGACACCGAGGTCGAAGACGCCCTGGCTTCGTTCGAGGCCTTCCTGCGTCGCAAGCGGCTCAAGATGACGGCCCAGCGCCGCACCATGATCCGCACGGCGCTGAAGCACGTGGGCCACTTCACGGCGGAGGACCTGTACCGCCGGCTCACCGAGGCCGGCGCCGCGGTCTCCATGGCCACCGTGTACCGCGGGCTCACGCTGCTGGAGGAAGCCAAGCTCCTGGAGGGGCACGACTTCGACGGCACGCGGCGCTACGAACGCCTGGTCGATCGCGAGCACCACGACCACATGATCTGCCTCGACTGCCAGCGTGTGCTCGAGTTCCAGGACGACGACATCGAGTCGCTGCAAGAGAAGGCGGCCAAGCGACATGGCTTCGACCTCGCGGACCACCGCCTGGTGCTCTACGTGCGCTGTCCGGAGGGCGACCAGCCGGAGCGCTGTCACCGCGCGGAGAGCATGAGGACCGCGTGAGCGTTTCGGCTTCGTCCAACGACCCCGAGCGCACCCGCCGCGACTTCGAGCGCCACGAGGCGTTCATGGCCGAGGCGCTGGAAGAGGCGCGCCAAGCCGCCGAAGTGGGGGAGATCCCCGTCGGCGCGGTGCTCGTGCGCGTAGGCCAGATC
>JAGRNP010000275.1 GCA_020440705.1 bacterium
GACTGCGCGGACGTGGGGGCATTGCACTGTCGGGTGCCTCGGGGTTCACCCCGGGGACGGCGGTGGCCCGGGTTTGGTATCATTACGTCTGTATCGCTGCTCGTCGGACCCACGCGGGCAGCGTGTCATTGGAGGAAGCCCGATCGCTAAAGACCTTCGCGTAAACGAACAGATCCGCGTGCCGCAGGTGCGCGTGATCCGCGGCGACGAGCAGCTCGGTGTCCTGGACACGCGGGAGGCTCAGCGCCTGGCCGACGAGGCCAACCTCGACATGGTCGAGATCGCTCCCACGGCCCATCCGCCCGTGGTGAAGATCATGGACTACGGCAAGTTCAAGTATGAACAGGCCAAGAAGGAGCGCGAGTCACGCCGCGGCTCCAAGCAGGTCGAGTTGCGCGAAGTCCGGATGAAGGTCAAGATCGATACTCACGACCGCGACTTCAAGATCCGCACCGCCCGAAAGCTGCTGCTCGAGGGCGACAAGGTCAAGGTCTCCGTCATGCTCCGGGCGCGCGAGAACTCGCACCCCGAGGTGGCGGAGGAGCTGCTCAAGCGGGTGTACACCCAGCTTGAGGACCTGGCGGACATGGAGCGCCCGCCCCGACTCGAGGGTCGCTTTTTCAGCATGACGCTGGACCCGGCGAAGAAGGCGTT
>JAGRNP010000276.1 GCA_020440705.1 bacterium
TGTTGAGCGCTGCTGCTCATTCTCAGGAACGGGATCAGTTTAGGCGTCCTGTTCCGGTACTGGATGTACTTGTTGCCGAATTCGCGGATCAGGTCTCTCTCTTCATAGGTGATGGCGATCATGATAAAGGCAGTCAGGCCGGCGGCCATGCTCAGGTGCGTGACGGTCATGGAGGGCGTGAACCACATTCCCAGCATCATGCCGAAATACAGTGGGTGGCGCATGTACTTGTAGTAGGACACTATCCTGAACTGTAGCGGCTTGTATGGTTTGTCCATTATGTAAAAGTAAGTCTGCCGCAGGCCGAACAGGTCGAAGTGGTTGATCACAAAACTGCTGCTGTACATGATGGCCCAGCCGATGAAGAACAAGATGTAGTGGATGTAGTAGGCAGTGCTGCCAGTTGCTACCTGCCAGATTGTTCCGCCCAGCGGCTCCCATTGCCAGAGTACGAGGGAAAAAGTGAGGCCGGAGGCCAGCACAAAGACCGAGCGCTCCAGTTGAGGGTGCACGGTTTTGGCCAGCCACTTTTTAAAAGGCTGCCGCGCCATGATGATGTGCTGAAGGGCAAAGAGGGCCACCAGGCTCAGGTTTTTCAAAAGGGCAGGTATCAGGCCCATATTGGGTTCCCCGTCGATCCCAATGCCCGGTA
>JAGRNP010000277.1 GCA_020440705.1 bacterium
GGGGACGTTCGCCGCGTCGCGCCTTTTCGAGGGCTTCGGGCAACCGATGGTAGGATTGCGGACCAAGAACAAAATCGACTGAAGCTTCGCGACGCAGGATTTCGGCACCCTCCGCCTGCGCGACACATCCCGCGACGCCGATCAGCAGCGGTCGCCCCGCCTCGGCGCGCTCATGCTTGATCTGCCGGATTTGGCCGAGTTCCGAAAACACTTTGTCGGCGGCTTTTTCGCGGATGTGGCAGGTATTGAGGACGATCACCTCGGCTTCGGCCGGTGTGTCGACCGCAGCGTGACCCTGGCGATCCAATAGTCCTGCGATCCGGGAGGAGTCGTAGACGTTCATCTGGCAGCCGTAGGACTTGACGTAGCCGCCTCCCGCCGCCTTTGACCCCTTGCTCACGCCTTTCCGGTCCTCGTGTAACGTCGCCCGATCCGGGCATGCTGAGGTCGCTTATACGACCTGGCGGCCGGAAAGAACATAAGCCGATCGGTCCTCCCGGACTCGCTCCATGATTTCAACACGAAACGCCGCGCGGATTGCTGCGGCGGCTTCGCGCGTAACGACCTTTCGGTCCGTCGCCCGATCGAACCGGATCGATGGAAGAAACCGGATTCTGCATTTTGTGCGGCCGCCATGCACGAGGTCGATCAG
>JAGRNP010000278.1 GCA_020440705.1 bacterium
GCGGGGGAAGCGCCCTACGGCGCGGCGATCGTCGACTTTCAAATGCCCGAGATGGACGGCGTCGAGCTGGGCAAGCGGATCAAGGCGGATCCCGCGATCCAGGCGACGCCGCTCGTGCTCCTCACGTCCGTGGACCGACTTCGCGACGGCAAGGAGCTTCGGCGGATTGGTTTCGCCGCGCACTTAACGAAGCCCGTGCGCTCCGGTGTGTTTCTCGCGGCCGTCGCCGGCGCCGTGGATCAGTCCGACGGCACGGTCGCCGGGGCCGCCCGGGTTCCGGATCCAACCGATTCGATCGTCCGGTGGGAGGGCGCGCGCGTGCTCCTGGCCGAGGACAACGACGTGAACCAACGCCTCGCGACCCGACTGCTCGAAAAACGAGGATTCAGCGTGCGGATCGCGCCCAACGGCGCCGAAGCCGTCGATGCCGCGCTCCGCGAAACCTTCGACCTCATCTTGATGGACGTTCAGATGCCGATCATGGATGGTCTGGAGGCGACCCACCGCATCCGAGCGTACGAGGCCGACGGCGGCGCGCGGGTCCCGATCATCGCCATGACCGCGCACGCGATGAAGGGTGATCGCGAACGGTGCATCGAGGCGGGCATGGATGACTACGTCCCCAAGCCCCTCGACGCGAGCACCTTGTTT
>JAGRNP010000279.1 GCA_020440705.1 bacterium
GCCGGCAAATCCATGCGCTTCCAGACCATTGCCGGTGTCATCGAGGCCCATATCACCGGACCTCGGTCCGTGAAAGTCCGCCTGACCGAACCGTTCGACTATCGGGCGGTCAATGTTCCCACGACGCAGGGCGAACTGAGCGGCCATTTTCTGAACACGGGGGTGCCTCATGTGATCGTCCCGGTGGACGACGCGGAGGCGTTCGATGTGAAGACCGTCGGCCGGGAAATCCGCCGCTCGCCGGTGGTGGCGCCCGCCGGGGCCAATGCCAATTTCGTGCAGGTTACCGGGCCGAATTCCCTGCGCATTCGCACCTACGAGCGCGGCGTGGAGGACGAGACCCTGGCCTGCGGCACCGGGTGCGTGGCGGCGGCGGCGACCATGGTTTATGCGGGCAAGGTCGCCGGGCCGGTGACCCTCAAGGTGCAGTCGGGCGAAGAATTGACCGTCACCGTTTCGGAAGATGACCCACGCACCGGCGAGGTTTGGCTTGAAGGGCCGACGCACTGGGTTTACGATGGAAAACTGACGTCGGACGTGTTGTAGGAGTCCACCGATGCCCATGTACGAATACAAGTGCGGGAAATGCGGGAAAATCTCGAGCTTTATGGAAAAGATGTACCAGCGTGAGCCGTTGTTTTTCGGCAA
>JAGRNP010000280.1 GCA_020440705.1 bacterium
ACTTCGCCCCCTGGGTGGAGGAGGCGCAGGCCGCGCGCAAGGGCCTGACCGTGCCGCAGTACGCGGCCTCGGTCGCGACCCAGTGGCGCGAGGGCCTCGCCTCGTGGGGGCAGGACGGCGATCGCATCCGACGCCTCAAGGAGGCCGCCGACTTCGCCATCTACACGCCCGGCTCCAGCGCCGGCCGCCCGCTCACCATCCTGCGCTCGTTCGCTGCGCCGCCCCCGGCCGTGCGCGACGATGCCGACGCGCTGCGCGATCGCGTGGGTGCGTCCGTGGCGGGCCTGCTGGGCCTCGTCGGGGTGGACGCCGATCCGCTGCGCAGCCGCGAGCACATCCTCCTGGCCAACCTCGTCGAGCGCGCCTGGCGCGAGGGCGAGGACCTCGACCTCGGCACGCTCATCCTCAAGATCCAGGATCCCGGCTTCACGCGCGTCGGCGTCATGGATCTCGAGTCGTTCTTCCCCGCGAAAGACCGCTTCGGTCTCGCCATGACGCTCAACAACCTGTTGGCCTCGCCGGGCTTCGCTTCATGGATCGAAGGCGAGCCGCTGGACGTGCAGCGCCTGCTCTACACGCCCGAAGGCAAGCCGCGCATCGCGATCATCAGCATCGCGCACCTGTCCGACGCCGAGCGCATGTTCTTC
>JAGRNP010000281.1 GCA_020440705.1 bacterium
CGTCGACTTCCGGAACGTGACACGCGACGACCCGAAGGTCTGGCGCCTGTGAGTTCACCGGTGCGCATCGGCGTGGTGGGGATGAACTACTGGGGCCCCAACCTCGCCCGCAACTTCGCGCGGCTCCCAGAGGCCGAGCTCCGGTGGTGCTGCGATCTGGACGAGGAGGTGCTCGAGCGTCACCGGCCCGCGTACCCCTCCACGCGGTTCACGCGGCAGCTCGATGACGTCCTCGGCGATCCCGAGACGGACGCGGTGGTCATCGCCACATCGGTTCCCACGCACGCCGCGCTCGCGAAGCGCGTCCTCGAGGCCGGCAAGCACGTCTTCGTCGAGAAGCCGCTCGCGCTGACCGGCGCGGACGCTCGCGAGGTGACCGCCCTGGCCGACGCCCGCGACCGCATCCTGATGGTCGACCACCTGCTCGTGTACCACCCGGGCCTCCAGCACGTGAAGAAGATCATCGACGACGGCCTGCTCGGCGAGGTCTTCTACCTGTACGGCAACCGGCAGAACCTGGGCATCGTGCGCCCGGACGAGAACGCGCTCTGGAGCCTCGGCCCCCACGACATCTCGGTGATGCTGTGGCTGGTGGGCGAACGGCCGATCGAGGCCGCCGCGAGCGGGGAGAGCTACCTGCAGCCCG
>JAGRNP010000282.1 GCA_020440705.1 bacterium
AAAGCCCACGATTATAGCGTTGGACGCGCTCGCGAGGACGACGTCCGTCTCTGTTATGCCGCCTACGCCGGAATGCACTATCTTCACCTGGCATTTTTCTGTGCTGAGCTTGCTTATGGATTCCGAGACAGCCTCGACCGAGCCCTGCGTGTCGGCCTTGACTATGAGCGGGAGCTCTTTGGCCTCTTCCTGCTCTAGAGTCTCGAAAAGATTTTCGAGTGTGGGCTTTCTTTCCTTCGCTGCGGCCGTCTCGCGTATCTTGGTTTCCCTGTGGGAAACGACATCCCGCGCGGCCTTTTCATCCTTGACCACGTAGAAGCGGTCTCCGGCCTCGGGCACGCCCGAAAGCCCCATAATTTCGACCGGCATCGACGGACCGGCCTCTTTCACCCTGCTGCCCTTGTCGTCCATGAGCGCCCTTACCTTGCCCACGGTCGTTCCGGTGACAATGTAGTCGCCTATCTTGAGCGTCCCTTCCCTGACAATGACGGTCGCAACCGGGCCCCTGCCCTTGTCGAGCACGGCCTCTATGACAAAGCCGTTCGCCCTCTTGTCCTTGTCCGCCCTGAGCTCCAGAATATCCGCCTGAAGGAGCACGAGCTCTAAAAGCTCTTTTATACCGGTTCTCTGTTTTGCCGAAACCT
>JAGRNP010000283.1 GCA_020440705.1 bacterium
ATCAGATCGAGCTGCTCGGGGACGCGTGCGGGACCGAGCTGCTGCGGACCGCGTACCACACGGTCGCGGAGGGCTACGGCGGGCGCGGGCTGTTGCTGGATGATCCGGCGAAGATCGACGAGACGCTGCGCGAGGCCCAGGCGATCGCCAAGCAGGGCAAGCCGGTGGTGGTCAACGTGATGATCGGGAAGACGGACTTCCGCAAGGGGTCCATCTCGATGTGAGGTGAGCGGACCGTGAGCTTCACACTTCGCGTCGAGAACCTCCGGGCGCTGCGCAAGGTCGAGTGGGCGCCCGAGGGGGTCTGCGCGCTCGTTGGGGCCAACGGCGCGGGCAAGACCACGCTGCTGATGGTCTTGAAGTTTCTCAAGCTCGCGTTTGATCGCAGCGTCGATCAGGCTTTCGAGCAGGTGTTTGGTAGCAGTCGCGGCTTGCGTCATCGTCAGGCTGGCGGCGAGTCGATTTGCATCGAGTTGGCTGTCCGAGACCGACGCTGGCAGCTGAAGCTGAACCCCCACGGAGCCAACATCAGCTATCCGGTGTCGGAGTCGTACTACGAGGCGGGGGAGCTGGCATGGGCGCGCAGCTCCAGCGGAGATTTTGCAGAGTTCCCCGACGGGAAGTCAGCTCAAAATACTGTCCA
>JAGRNP010000284.1 GCA_020440705.1 bacterium
GTCGAGGCCGGCATCCCCGAGGACGACCCGCGCAACCCGGCCGTGATCGCCGACAACGTGGGCGACAACGTCGGCGACTGCGCCGGCATGGCCGCCGACCTGTTCGAGACCTACGCGGTGACGCTGATCGCCACCATGGCGCTGGGTGCGCTGATGGTCAAGGCCGGCGGCGCGGCGGTGATCTACCCGCTGCTGCTGGGCGGCGTGTCCATCATCGCGTCCATCATCGGCTGCGCCTTCGTCAAGGCCAGCCCGGGGATGAAGAACGTGATGCCGGCGCTGTACAAGGGCCTGGCCATCGCCGGCGTTCTGTCGCTGATCGCCTTCTACCCGGTGACCACGATGCTGTTCCCGGAAGCCGTGGAGATCAGCGGCAAAGGCCCGGTGGGCGCGATGGCGCTGTGGCTGTCGGCGGCGGTGGGCCTGGTGCTGACCGCGGCCCTGGTGTGGATCACCGAGTACTACACCGGCACCCAGTACAAGCCGGTGCAGCACGTGGCGCAGGCCTCCACCACCGGCCATGCCACCAACATCATCGCCGGCATCGGCATCAGCATGAAGTCCACCGCCTGGCCGGTGCTCTTCGTCTGCGCCGCCATCCTCTCGGCCTACGCGCTGGCCGGCCTGTATGGCATCGC
>JAGRNP010000285.1 GCA_020440705.1 bacterium
CACGGCCATTCTGGCCGCGGCGGTGGTCGGGCTGGTGATGGCGATGCTGGTGAGCGCGTTCGACGCGTTCCTGATGCGCCGCCGACCGAAGGAGGCAGTGGCATGAATCCGGTGGACGCCGTGGCGGGCGACGGTGCTGCAGGGGAGGTGGGTGCGACGGCAGCGGCCGACGCGGTGGTGCTGCGCGGCGTGTCGAAGCACTTCAACACCGGACGCAAGGGCACGGTCCATGCCCTGGACGATGTGGATCTGACGATCCGGCGTGGCGAGTTCGTGTCGCTCATCGGGCCCTCCGGCTGCGGCAAGAGCACCCTGCTGCGATTGATTGCCAACCTCATCGAGCCCACGGCCGGCGACGTGGTGGTGAACGGCAAGCCCGCCCGGCAGGCCCGCCGCGACCAGGACTACGGCATGGCCTTCCAGCAGGCCGGCCTGTTCGACTGGCGCACTGTGGCCCGCAACGTCGAGTTGCCGCTGGAGATGAAGGGTTGGGACAAGCCGCGCCGCCGCGAGCGCTCGGCGGAGATGCTGCGGATGGTGAAGCTGGACGACTTCGGCCGGCACATGCCGTGGCAGCTCAGCGGCGGCATGCAGCAGCGGGTGGCCATCGCCCGTGCCCTCGCATCGCACCCGCCGC
>JAGRNP010000286.1 GCA_020440705.1 bacterium
TGCGGATCGTCGTCGGTGCGGGGTCGTTCGGCAGCCGGTACACGACCTCGATGGGATCCGGGGATCCGGTCAGCGCCCAGTGGAGGATCGGCGGGGGTGTCGTGCCCCGGCCCGTCCCGCCGTCGAGCACCTGCCGGCGCCCCTGTACCGTGGCGGTCGCGAACAGCGCGTCTCGCGTGCGGCCCGCGGGTGTGGGGTACGTGCCGCCGCACCTCCAACCGGGCAGCGACTCGCGGAGGGCGAGCTGGAAGGTGTCCTGCCCGGTGGCGTCGTTGGTGAACAGGCTGTCCGAGTTGTCGGTGTGGGTGAGCACCACGTCCAGGTCGCCGTCACCGTCGAGGTCCACGGGTGTCGTCTGGAGCACCTTCCCGCCACCGGACGTGTTGCTCTCGTCGAGGAGGTCGCCCTCGGGGGCGAAGAAGGCGAGCTGGTCGTCCTCGCCGACCACGATCTCCACCGTGCCGTCCGCGTCGAAGTCGCCGCACGCCACCGCACCGACCCTATCGATGAACGGGTTCAGACCTTCGGTGAACAGGAGGCCGTTGCCGTCGTAGCGCCGCACCTTGCGGAAGCGGTCGGAGGTGAGGAGCTCGAGGACCGGGTCTGCATCGAGCTGGCAGGCCACGACGGGCCCC
>JAGRNP010000287.1 GCA_020440705.1 bacterium
GCGGATCCGGGCCGCATCCAGTGTGCGTTCGGCGCTGGAAAGGATCTTGCGCCCGGATGCGCGAAATCCAGAGGTGAGGGGCTGGCGGAAGGTGAGATTTCCAAAGGCGGTATATTGCGGGCTTAGCGAGGCGTAACGAGAGTTGGTCTCCAGCCGGGTGGAATTCAGTGAGGCTTCGATCTCAGTGCCGATCGGCAGATTGATGCGCACACCGGCCCTTCCGGCGGTCTCGCGGGTCTCCAGTATCGATGCGCCGGAGAAAAATGAAGCGGTGGGTGTGTCATTGCCGGAGCGCTCCAGGCTGAGGAACAGCTCCGGATCGAAGCTGCCCTTTTCCCGGCGCACCGCCCCCTGCGCTGCCCGCAGCCGGGCCCGTGCTTCCCGCACCGCGCTGGCGTTCTCCAGTGCGAGGGAGACAGCGCGTTCCAGGCGAATCTTTTCCCCGCCGATCTGCGCCAGCTTCACCTGCAGGGCACTGTCCGGGTTGGCCCGCCAATCCTGGCTGTAGGCAGGAATTGTCAGTGCAAAACTGCCACTCATGAAAAGGAACAGCAGCAGGCAGCCTGAATACTGAAATATCACTCTATCGAAATGATCCTTCAATGCAAATATCATCAATGACCTCTTCCGTATA
>JAGRNP010000288.1 GCA_020440705.1 bacterium
GAACGCATTCGCCAGCTACTCAACATTTCCGCGATCAGGTTGCGACTGGATGCATTGTCATCAACGACCAGCACTCGCAGCCCCTCCATTCCGCCAACCGCCAATGCATCAGAACCTTGGTCCGGTGCAGCTGCCACCCTGAAACGCGCTGTAAAGAAGAAGGTCGTTCCTTGGCCTTCGTGGCTTTCGAGCCAGATCCGGCCTCCCATCAGTTGCACCAGTCGCGAAGCAATCGCCAAGCCCAATCCGGTGCCGCCGTACTTACGCGTCATGCTATTATCAGCTTGCTCGAAAGCCGCGAAAATTGCGTCGCGTCGATTCGCGGCAATGCCGATGCCGGTGTCGACGACGGCAAACCGGAGCATCACGCGATCTCCATGAATCGCCTCCGACTCGACTCGCAGAATCACCTCGCCGCTGGCCGTGAACTTAATCGCATTGCCGACGAGGTTCACGATGACTTGCCGCAGACGATTCGGATCGCCATGCACCCAGATCGGTATCGAGGGAGCGATTTGCAGCGCCAACTCGAGACCTTTGCTATGCGCTCGCAATGCCAGCGCTTTGATCATGTCGCCGACCGATTCGCGAAACTCGAAGTCCGCTTCGTCCAATTCAAGCTTCCCGGCCTCGA
>JAGRNP010000289.1 GCA_020440705.1 bacterium
TCGCGAGCGCCGAGGCGCGCATCGACGAGATGGAAGAGCAGTTCGAGATGGGCCTGCTCACGGAGGACGAGCGCTATCAGCAGGCGCTCGCGATCTGGCAGGAGACCACGGACAAGGTCCAGGCGGCGCTGAACACGGCGCTCCCGCGCCGCGGCGCGCTCGCGATGATGTCCCACTCGGGTGCGAAGGGAAACATCACGCAGATCCGCCAGATGGGCGGTATGCGTGGCCTGATGTCCGACCCGTCCGGTCGGATCATCGAGCTCCCGATCCGCTCGTCGTTCCGTGACGGCCTCACCGTCCTCGAGTACTTCATCTCGACGCACGGCGCCCGCAAGGGTCTGGCCGACACGGCGCTCCGTACCGCTGACTCGGGTGACCTCACCCGCCGCATGATCGACGTCGCCCAGGACGTGATCGTGCAGCTGGAGTCGTGTGCCCCCGAGGACGGCCCGATCCCGGGCATCTGGGTGCGGAACCGCCCCGGCGAGACCCTCCTCGCGGACTTCGAGGAACGCCTGGCCGGCCGCTGGACCGCCGCCGCGATTGCCGACCCGGAGACGGGCGAGGTCATCGTGGAGGCCGACGCGGCCATCACCGACGCGCTCGCCGCGAAGGTCGTGGGTGCCGGTG
>JAGRNP010000290.1 GCA_020440705.1 bacterium
GCTTCATCGGGAGCGCGGAGCTCTACCGCGCTCGCTTCGCCGAGCAGTCGCGGATCTTCTACGACTACCTGCCGTACGCCATCGTCTTCGGCCTGACCGACGAATGGGCGAAGGCGTTCGAGGGCCTCCAGGACCTGCCGGAGGCCGACTGGTACACCGGCACCACCGGCCACCTCGCCGCGTTCACGCTCGCGGACAACCTGACGCGCTTCACCCAGGAGAGCGCCGGCGCCATCGCCGCGACGCCCGCCAGCTCCGGGTCGAGCGGCTTCGGCGGCGGCGGGTTCTCCGGCGGCGGCGGTGGCGGTGGTGGCGGCGGCTCCTGGTAGCCGTCCACGTAGCGCTTTTCCCTAACTAACACACATATCAGGCGGATCTCACCCCTGGATTGGGGCTCTCGAAGGGGCCCAATCCGGTCGATTACTGATACGGGGCAGCCCGTCGGTAGAGAACGGGTGAAGGACAGCCGGAACTTCAGGGAATCGTCACCTACGTATTCCGAAAGCCGCGTAACTTCCAGCCTGACGGATGAGGGGTATCGGGGAATAGAAGGCTCGTTTTATGTCGTATCCCACGCGACTGATTCAGGCTGCTGCCATCGCCGTGATTGGCGTGGTCGCACTCGGACT
>JAGRNP010000291.1 GCA_020440705.1 bacterium
GTTCGCGGTGCAGGGCGACTCCGAGATCGAGGATCGCCTGGAGCGCCTTGTGGAGGGCACCGGGGTGGGGATCCTCCACAACGACGTGGTGTCGCTCGAGGTCGGCGATCGGCGGGTGTGGCTCGGCGGCAACCGGCTGCGCTGGGCGCCGCCCGCCGGTGTGGCCGTTCGGGACCTGCTGCGGCGGGCGCCCCCCGGCGTGGTGCGGGTGCTGGTGGCGCATCGGCCCGAGGTGGTGCTCGGCCTGCCCGAGGAGTCCGGGGTCGACCTGGTGATCGCCGGCCACACCCACGGCGGCCAGGTGGCGCTGCCGCTGCTCGGCCCGATCGTGAAGTTCTCGCCGGTGTCGCGGACGGTTGCGGGCGGCGGCCTCCACGAGGTCCGGGGCAACCCCATCTACGTGTCCACCGGTGCCGGCATGGTCCGCCAGCAGGCCCCGCAGGTGCGGTTCCTCACCCGCCCCTCGGTGGGCCTGGTCACCCTGCGCTGATCACCAGGCGACGTCGAACACGCCGCGATCGGGGATCGCCTCGGGTGCGAGCGCGGCGTTCAGCACCACGGTGTCGTCGGCGAGCAGCTGGATCACAAAGCCGTCGAGCGAGCGGCTCTGGGCCAGCACGGCGTCGGC
>JAGRNP010000292.1 GCA_020440705.1 bacterium
GAGTCTGTTCTGGGAAAGGGCAAGAGAAAAGCGTCTCGAAATCGCGACCTACATAGCCCCTTCGGTTCCAGCCCGCATTGTAGCTGATCCGACTCGCCTCAATCAGGTCATCACCAACCTCGTGAACAATGCCCTCAAATTCACCGAAACCGGTGGCGTGACGATTTCAGTAGACAGAGGCGATTCCGAGGATCCCGACCAAGCAGCCCTTGTCATCGAAGTGCGCGACACCGGCATCGGTATCCCGGAAGACAAGATTGACCACATCTTCGAGGCCTTTTCACAGGCCGACCAGACCACCACACGCCGCTTCGGCGGCACCGGCCTCGGCCTGACCGTGTGTCGGCGCCTGGTAACCGCCATGGGTGGCGAAATCTCGGTACGGAGCAAGGTCGGTGAAGGCAGCGTGTTCCGCGTCGAGCTGAGCTTGCCGATTGAAGTGGATGCTTCGTTGCCCACAGTTTCCTATCTACCAATAATGATCGCGCTGGACAGCAAACTACAGCGCGATGCTCTGAGCCATATCCTGTCCGCCTACGGATGCACGATTGTCGAGGAAGGCGAAGACATGATCATCGGCTCCTCCGGCTCCGTGCCGCCGGGGGCCGCTTCGCCCTTCATCATT
>JAGRNP010000293.1 GCA_020440705.1 bacterium
GGGACGTGGAGCGAGAGGAAGGCGGACTGGATCTCGCGCGAGATGCGCGCGATCGCCTGGCGGCCCTGGTGATACCGATCGTCGATGCGCTCCACCGTCACGCGGGTGCGCTGCATGCCGTCGAGCGCGCCATACACGAGCGTGCCGACCATCGCGAGGATGCCCACCGCGACGAGGACTTCGAGGAGCGTCATGCCCCTTGTCTGGCGCGCACGGGGTCGCATCAATTCTTCCCCCTCCCGCTGCTCCCGCTGCTGCTCCTGCCGCTGCTCCCGCTGCTGCTCCTGCCGCTGCCGCTGCTCCCGCTGCTGCTCCTGCCGCTGCTCCCGCTGCTGCTCGTGCCCGAGTCGGAGTCGCCGGCGACGTCATCGTCGACGGTGAGGCCCTTTTGCGGGATGGTGAACCACTCCGTGACCTCGATCGCGCGCTCCTTGGTGCCCTCGCGGATGAAGGCCGTCACGACGATGCGCCGCGTGCTCGCCTCGAAGAGCAGCTTGAGGCTCGGATAGACGAAGCTCATGGCCATGCTGGCGATGCCGCCCATGCCCGCGCTCGCGCCGTCCATCGAGGCGCCTCCCGAGGAAGAGGAGGAGGGCGTCGCGGGGCTCGCGAGACTGGCAGCCTG
>JAGRNP010000294.1 GCA_020440705.1 bacterium
AAGGCGAAGGTCTTGGAAAAGTCCAGCTTCTGCTGTGCCTGCGGGTCCATGCCATCACCGTCGAACATACTCTCGGCGATGTCCACTCCCTCCGCCGCCAGGGCGATGTCGTAGGAGTCAGTGGCCGAGCACATGGCAAATAAAAACCCGCCTCCCGCCACGAAATCGCGGATGCGGGTGGTGACCGCCAGTTTCAGCTGGCTGACTTTTGAAAAACCATATTTAGCAGCTATTTCCTCCGCCTCGCGGACCTGTTCATTATACCAGGCCTGGTTGCGGTAGGCCGCCCAGAACTTGCCGTACTGGCCGGTGAAATCCTCGTGGTGCAGGTGCAGCCAGTCGTAGGTGGGCAGGTCACCGTCCATCACCTCCTCATCATAGATCACCGTATAGGGGATCTCCGCATAGGTCAGCACCAGGGTCACGGCATCATCCCAGGGCTGCTTGGTCTTGGGGCTGTACACGGCGATCTTGGGTGCTGTTTCCAGCTTCATCACCTCCATATTCACCTCCGGATCAGCGATCTCGCGGACGATCCCGTTGTATTTCGCATCCGGTATCACCTCGAACCGGACCCCCCGGATCAGGCATTCCTTCTCGATATCGGCCACATAGCCGAAGCAG
>JAGRNP010000295.1 GCA_020440705.1 bacterium
TGCCGGCCGGCGTGGTGAAGGTCTCGATGCCGCCCTCGGCGCGCGCGGGCAGGGCCAGCGCGGCGACGGCGACGAGGGCCAGGACGACGGATTTCAGGGCCTCACGCATCGTCGCCTCCCTGGGGCAGCAGCACGCCGGTGACTTCGGTCTGGGGCACGATGACGTCGCGCGCGGCCTCGTTGACCTGCTCGACGGTGACCGCGTCGATGCGGTCGGGCCAAGCCTCGATCTCCTCGATCGAGAGGCCGACGGCAAGCGAGGCGCCGTACCAGCGCGCGATGGAGGAGACGCTGTCGCGGGCATAGATCAGGTCGGCGGCCATGCGCGCCTTGGCGCGGTCGAGCTCGTCCTGCGTGATGCCGTCGGCGAGCAGGCGGTCGATGGCGGCGCGCAGCGCGGCCTCGGCCTCCTCGGCGCTGCGGCCGTCGGCGGGCACAATCCAGAAGCCGAAGCGCGAGGGATCGATGGCGTCGGCGTCGTACCAGGCCCCGGCCGAGGCGGCCACGCCCTGGTCGACGACGAGATCGCGGTAGAGCCGGCTGGTGGTGTTGCCCGAAAGGACCTCGGCCAGCACTTCCAGGCCGTAGGCCTCCGCATCGGGACCGGTGACGTGGGTCGGGGCC
>JAGRNP010000296.1 GCA_020440705.1 bacterium
GGGCGAAGTGGGCGACACCGGCCTGGCTACCGCTTATGCCGAGAAACAGTTCGATCGCGCCGTAACCTGTCACGAATACCCAGGCCGGCATCGGAATCGGCGGAAACAGCAACATGATGCGCTGATACGGAAACATCATGCCGAAGGCGAGCAACAGCCCGAAAACCCCGCCCGAGGCGCCGAGGGTCGGATAGATACCGCCGGTGAACCAGGCGATCACGAGCAACTGGGCGACACCGGCGCCGACGACGCAGGCCAGGTAGTAGATGGCGAACGGCCGCGACCCGAACAGACGCTCGATCGCACCGCCGAACATCCACAGGGCGAACATGTTGAAGAACAGATGCGGCAAGCCGCCATGCAGGAAGCCGTAGGTGACCACTTGCCAGATCTCGAAACCGATCGAGACGCCATCCTGGGTTTGCAGGTGGGTGCCCAGCGGCCACAGCGCGAAATGGATGATCAGCGGATCGCCGATCAGCATCTGCAGCAGATAGATGCCGATGTTGGCAATCAGCAGGTTGCGCGTCACCGGCGGCAGGTCAATCGGCATGGGGATTCCTTGCGGGGTTGCGGCGACCGTTTGCGGACGCACCTTGATGCTCGAAAGTCGAGGCGGAA
>JAGRNP010000297.1 GCA_020440705.1 bacterium
CATTTCCATGAGCGTAATGCCGGCATGGGCAAGCAGGAAGCGCCATTGCAATACGAGACTGGAAAGCACATCCGCCGGGCCGGGGAAAATATAGGCCGGCGGATTGAAAGCGGCATGCGCAAGCCACCAGACGAGGACAACGCCGCCCGTCCATACGGCGGCCTTGATCATCGCTCCGCTCCAGCCCGATGGCTGTACGCCCATGGTTCCACGCTCCCGCGAGCAGGCCATGCCGTAAGTATTGAGGCTGAGATTCCGGGCGAGGCTGCTGAAATGTCTGCGCCCTGTTCCCATCCCTACGCCGGCATGATCCGGTTCAGGTTCAAAGGGTTCGGCTCCACGCCATCTCAGTCCTGGAAACAGGACACCCCTCGGAACAATTTCAGGCTTCTATCTGACGCATCGCCAGGCATCTGGCAAGGGTATAAGACCCTTGCTCAATTACTGCTGTCCCCACTCGGCAAAAGCTTCGGAGAAAACCTTCTCTCCTTCAGGCCCCTTCGCCATGGTGACTATCGCCCGGTTGCCATCGGCATAGACCATCGGCACGTCAAGGAATGGCTGTGTCGACAAAGCCTCTATGTTGTTGGGCGCATCGAGTTCCCCCGCAAGGAGCGCCAT
>JAGRNP010000298.1 GCA_020440705.1 bacterium
CACGTCGTGACCGCGCGACGAACGCCGGCGTCGCCCCGACGTGATCCTGGAAGAGCCGCCGGAGGTGCCGTGCCGTCACTCCCACGCGCGAGGCGAGGCCCTCCTCCGTCTCGTCGTCGAGCGCGCCAGCGCTGATGAGGATGAGCGCGCGCTCCACGACCTCGTGCGGGCTGGAAGCGGACGCGGGGAGCCGGTCCGGGCGGCAGAGGAGGCACGGGCGGTAGCCCGCGGCCTCGGCCGCGACGGTGGTCGCGAACCTCGTGACGTTGTGCGCCCTCGGGCGTCCGGCGCAGCCGTCGCGGCAGTAGATGCCCGTGGTGCGCACGGCGTTGAAGCCGCGGCGTGGCGCGTCCGGTTGCGTGGCGAGGAGCACTTCGAGCGTGGCGGCGTCCATGCATCGATTCTGCCGCACTCGCAGCCCGCGAGGTGGACAGATCCGGACATGCCATCAAGGCTGTCCGAATCCGTCCGATCCCGGCGCGCGGCCCGCGCGAGGATGACCTCGGAGGTGCCCCATGATCGCTCCGACCGCCGCTCCCGCGCTCTCGCTGTTCGTCCGCAGCACGTACCGCACGCCGATTGGCACGATGCTCATCGTGTACGACGAGGAGGGCGCAGTCC
>JAGRNP010000299.1 GCA_020440705.1 bacterium
ATCGCCGCCGGCGAAACCATCGCCATCACCGGCAGAAACGGCGCCGGCAAGTCCACCCTGGCCCACCTGCTGATGCGCTTTGCCGACCCCGAGAGCGGCCGCGTGCTCATCGACGGCACCGACATCCGCCACTGCACCCTGGCCAGCGTGCGCGCCCGGGTGGGGCTGGTGGCCCAGCACGTGCTGCTGCTCAACGGCAGCGTGGCGGAAAATATCGCCTACGGCGAGCCGGCGGTCAGCCGCGACAGGATCGAAGCCGCCGCCCGCGCCGCCCACGCCGACGCCTTCATTTGCGAGCTGCCCGAGGGCTACGACACGGTGATCGGCGACCAGGGCGTGCGCCTGTCCGGCGGCCAGCGCCAGCGGCTGTCACTGGCGCGCACCCTGCTGCGCAACCCCGCGATCCTCATCCTGGACGAGGCCACCGCCATGTTCGACCCCGCCGGCGAAGAGGCCTTCATCGCCGACTGCCACGAGCTGCTGCACCAGCGCACGGTGATTCTTATCACCCACCGCCCGGCGAGCCTGGCGCTGGCGGATCGGGTGCTGAAGCTGGAGACGGGGGAGCGGGCGGATGCGGTGTAGGGTCAGCCTGTGTGGCTCGGCCGGGGTCTGCACTC
>JAGRNP010000300.1 GCA_020440705.1 bacterium
CAAGCTCGACAACCTCAAGAAGAAGATCGGGCTCTGACCCTCCACGCGCCGCATCCACCTCATTCCCGCGCCGGCCAAGGTATCGCCGTACTTGACCGGCCCTTGAAAGCGTGCATACACTTTGAGTCGAATTCGAGCTCGAACAACGAGCGTGAGGGAGTACGAAATGTCAGCCACAGCATTCGCCGCCGTGCCCACGATGTTCGCATTCATCGGTGGGATCGGCGTGGGCGAGATGATCCTGATCCTGGCGATTCTTTTGCTCGTCTTCGGGGCTGGAAAGCTTCCGCAGATCGGCGAGGCGTTGGGCAAGGGGATCAAGAACTTCAAGAACGCCGCGACAGGCAAAGACGACGTCGATGTCACACCGAAAAAGCAGCTCGCGGACAAGGTCGACGATGTAGAGGTCGTTCACCCGGTAGGTCAGAAACAGAAGAAAGACGCTTGAGCGACGATCGCGCCCGCCACGCCGCCGACGGCGCCGCTCATCTCACCGCTTCGACCGCTCAGTGTTTCTTGCGCTTCTCTTGATCGCTCTTGAGCGCCTTCAATAGATCGGCACAGTTCATCTCGCTCCAGGATTTCCTCTTGTCGTAGTCGCTGATCCGTTTGCCCAGCT
>JAGRNP010000301.1:0-242 GCA_020440705.1 bacterium
GAAGGAGAGCATGGTGTCGTGGAGGGTCTTGAGATTGACCTCGCCGCCCATCTTATCTTCGTAAGCCTGGCGGATATCGTTGACTTCCAGGTTACCCACATAGTAGGTCGATAGCTGGGTGGAGCTGAGGCAGGCGCGGCGCCACTTGCCGGCAGCCTCGCCCTCTTCCTGGAAGCCCTGGTTCATCATCATATCCATCGCTGCTTCGCGGGTCATGCCCGCGGTGTGAATCTTCTGATCGA
>JAGRNP010000301.1:261-618 GCA_020440705.1 bacterium
CGCATTGATGATCAGGCGCAGGCGCATCTTGAGCTGCTGCATGCGCACCTCCGGGCCGCCGAAACCGAATTCCGCCATCAACTGCTCGGCGTAGGTTCCCCAGCCTTCCACAAAGGTGCCGCTGCCGAAGATCGCCCGCACGTTGGTCGGGGCCTTGAACTTGTTGGCGTGGGCCAGTTGGAGATAATGCCCCGGCGTACCCTCGTGGATGCTGAGGTCGTGCAGCATGTAAATATTGTATTCGCGGTAAAACGAGGCTGTGCGCTCAGCGCTCCAGTCCTTCGGAGTTGGGGAGATGGCGTAGAATGTTTTGGCATTCTTTTCCAGGGGGCCGGGCGCGTCGCAGTATGCCACCGA
>JAGRNP010000302.1 GCA_020440705.1 bacterium
TACTACGCCGACCTCCGCGTCGACCCGGCCCACCCGAACCGCCTCTACTCGCTGCACTCCTCGGCCCAGGTGAGCGACGACGGGGGGCGGACGTTCCGCACGATGGTGTCGTCCGGGATCCTCCACGGCGATGTCCACGAGCTCTGGATCGATCCCGGCGACGGCCGCCACATGATCATGGGCAACGACGGCGGCATCGGAATCACGTGGGACGGCGGGCAGAACTGGCGCTTCGTGGAAAACCTCACCCTGGCCCAGTTCTACCACATCTCCCTCGACGACGCCGTGCCGTTCAACGTCTACGGCGGCCTGCAGGACAACGGGTCGTGGTACGGTCCCACGGACGTCTGGGAGTCGAAGGGGATCCTCAACGCCCACTGGCGCCGGGTGGGCGGCGGCGACGGCTTCTCCGTCTTCGACGACCCCACCAGCGAGCGCTACGGCTACTCGATGTCCCAGGGGGGCAACCTGCAGGTCTTCGACCGCGCCACGGGCCGCCAGGTGGGGATCCAGCCGGTGCATCCCGGGGGCGTGCCGCTGCGGTTCAACTGGAACGCCGCGCTGAGCCTCGACCCCCTCGACCCCTCGGCCCTCTACCTGGGCAGCCAGTTCGTGCAC
>JAGRNP010000303.1 GCA_020440705.1 bacterium
AGTAGAGGTACGGATCGCTGCCGTGGAAGACGCGCAGGATGGCACCGTTCACGCCCGACAACATGTAGACCGAGCCCGCGATCTCCTTGCCTCCCGGGTCGGCGGTGGGCGCGCCGGCGACCGCGTCGGGAACGCCGTCGCCGTTCAGATCACCGGCTGCCGCGCACGCGGAGCCGAAGTAGTCGAGCGCGTTGGTGCCGTTGTGCCGCCATAGCAGCGTGCCGTTCTTTCCCGAGTAGGCCCACACGGATCCCGAGTTCCGGAAGCCGGAGGGGTCGGTGTGCGGCGCGCTCACGAGGATGTCGTCGTAGCCGTCGCCGTTCATGTCGCCGGCGCCGTCCACGTCCCAGCCCACGCCGTCGATCGCGAACTCCCCGTCGAAGCGGTAGAGCTGCGTGCCGTCAGCTCCCGAGTACACGTAGGCGCGCCCGGCGTCGCGGCGTCCGTCCACGTCGTAGAAGGGCGCGCCGACCACGATGTCGGCGTGGCCGTCCCGGTTCACGTCGCCGGTGCCGCCCACCGAGTCCCCGAAGAGCGCACCGGCCTGGTCGCCCTCGAAGCGGAAGAGCCGCGCGTGGCCGGGGGCACCCGAGAACACGTAGGCCGCGCCGAAGTCC
>JAGRNP010000304.1 GCA_020440705.1 bacterium
CTGCGTCTGGCCGATGACGAAGCGGATCGCCGTGCGGCCGTTGGCCCGCGTCTTCGTCAGATAGGTGCGCCCGTCATCATTGATGCGCGCAACGAGGTCCTCATTCGCCCGGTCGATCTCCGCCGGGTCGGACACCCCCTTCGGCAGAAAGCGGAAACCGAGCAGAGCCAGACGCGGCCCGGACACCAGTTCGAAATCCGGATCGGCCTTGATCAGTCCGGCGAGCTTCCCGGTGAAGGCGATATGGCCCCGGATTTTCTCGCGCAGCCCCTCCGCGCCATAGCTGCGCAAGACGAACCACAGCTTCAGCGCCCGGAAGCGCCGCCCGAGCGAGACGGTCAGGTCGCGGTAGTCAGGACTTTCCCCCGTCGGCACCGATTCCAGATAGGCCGGGGTCAGCGACAGGGCGCGCGCCAGCGTCTTCGGGTCTTTCAGATAGAGGACCGAGCAGTCGAAATTGGTGAACAGCCATTTGTGCGGGTTGAAGACGAAGCTGTCGGCATGCTCGAGCCCCTCGGCCAGCGCCCGCACCTCCGGCAGGATCAGCGCGCTGCCCGCCCACGCCCCGTCGACATGCAGGTGGATGCCCTCGTCCCGTGCAATCGCGGCGATAGGC
>JAGRNP010000305.1 GCA_020440705.1 bacterium
CACCTGACCGACGATTGCGTGCTGTATCGCAACGGACCCAACGCCTGGATGCTGGTCAGCGGAACCGGCACGGCGCATGAGGAGATCATCAAGCAGGCCGCCGGGCGCAATTGTGCCGTGCTGTTCGACGACGACCTTCACGATCTATCGCTGCAGGGACCTCTGGCAGTCGATTTCTTGGCCAAACACGTGCCCGGAATCCGCGACCTCAATTATTTCAACCACATCCACACCACGCTGTTCGGCGCTCCGGTGACGATCTCGCGCACGGGCTACACCGGCGAGCGCGGCTACGAGATTTTCGTGCGCGGCCAGGATGCGCGGCTTGTCTGGGATACGATCCTTTCCGAAGGCAAGGATATGGGTATCATCCCGTGCTGCTTCAGCACGCTCGACCTGCTGCGGGTCGAGAGCTACCTGCTGTTTTATCCCTACGACAATTCCCAGATGTACCCGATTGCAGGAGAGCCGGTTGGAGACAGCCTGTGGGAACTCGGCCTCGATTTCACGGTATCGCCTGGCAAGACCGGCTTCCGGGGGGCGGAAGAGCATTATCGCCAGAAGGGCAAGGAGCGGTTCAAGATCTTCGGCATGCTGATCGAGGGCGACCAGATG
>JAGRNP010000306.1 GCA_020440705.1 bacterium
GAAGTCCTCGCGCAGCGACATCGGCCGCCGGCCCACGCGCTGCTCGAAGTAGTGCGTGGCGAGCTCGGTCTCGTAGCCAGGGTCCTGTACGGACTGCTGGTAGAGCGCGTGGCGATCCTCGCGCTCGGCCCGCGGGACCTCGTGCTTCTTCTTCTTCTCGTTCTTCTTCTTGCGACCCATGCGGGGCCGTCCCTAGCACCGGCTCGTGGGGACGTCACTCCGGTGGATTGCGAAGCGCCTCGGCGGCCTCGGGGTAGACCGTTCGGAGGTGGAAATCGCGCTGCGGGAAGGGGATCTCGATGCCCTCCTTCTCGAGCGCCTCGTAGACGCGGAGCGCGAGCCGGCTCTTGATCTGGATGGCGTCGAGGTAGCCCGCGGTCCACGCGCGGATCGCGAAGTCGATCGAGCTCTCGCCGAAGGCGATGCAGAGCACGTCGGCGGGCGGGTCGCTCATCACCCCGGGCTGGGTGCGGACGACCTTCATCAGGATCCCGAGGACGCGCTCGGGCGAGGCCCCGTACGAGGTGCCCACGACCAGCTCGAGCCGGCGCCGCGCGTCGCTGTGGGTCCAGTTCACGAGCTGCCCCGAGATCAGGTCCGAGTTCGGCACGATGA
>JAGRNP010000307.1 GCA_020440705.1 bacterium
GCCGGAATCGACTCTGCTGCGTCCTCCGACCATCCCCCCCGCAACGCAGCAGCCAAGGCCGCGGCCACACCCACCGAAGCAACGAGGAGCAGGCCGCGAGCGGTGAGGGGTGGCACGTGGCAGAAGAGTACGCGGTCGCCGGCGGCATGCCGCCGCGGCGGGAGCTGAGGCGCGGCGGCATCCCGCCGCCTCTGCGATGGGGTGCTGAGTGCCCACCGGAGGGCGCCGCATTGGCCGCGGCGACGCCGACCCCTGAAATCAGGGCCCCGAACCACGCCGGAATTCCGGCGCGGCGGCGAGCGCCTGCCACCTACTCGCGATTCACGGCCAGGACGGTGCGGGAGCCTGCCCGTACCTCCACGTGTCCGGCTTCCAGGAGATCGCCGCGGACGGAGGCGCGGTAGGCCCACGCGCCGGCGGGGACGAAGAAGGTGTGACTTCCCGCCTCGACACCGGCCGTGACGCGACGCTCCGGGAATGTCAGCTGCAGGAGGAACGCGCCGCTGGTCCATCCCGCGACGTCCAGCCTGCCGAACGCCGGCATCTCCACCTGGACGGGCACCGTGGTCGGTCCGGTGTGGACGAGGCTCCCCTCCCAACTGAGCGCGT
>JAGRNP010000308.1 GCA_020440705.1 bacterium
TGGCGAAACCATATCGTTCTTCCGCTCGGTAATGGAGAATCGATCCATGGCAGCTAATGTCATCACCGTCGACCAGCTCTCGAAAAAGTATCACGTCAGAAAGGTTGTCAATCAGGATCTGACTATCCAGGAGAAAGTCATTTCCGGCCTTACGGCACCGTTCAGACGTATCGGCAGGTTGCTTCAGGGGAACGCCGCCGCCGCCGCCGACCTCGATGAAGAATTCTGGGCACTACGGGATGTCTCGTTCACGGTGGGTGAAGGTGAAGTAGTGGCCATCATCGGCCGCAACGGCGCCGGCAAGAGCACCCTGCTCAAACTGTTGTCGCGCATTACGGAGCCCACGTCCGGAAGCGCCACCATAAGGGGACGGGTGGGCTCCCTCTTGGAAGTCGGCACCGGCTTCCATCCTGAACTGAGCGGCCGGGAGAACGTCTATCTCAACGGCTCCATTCTGGGCATGAAACGCAGCGAGATCGCCCGCAAATTCGATGCCATCGTGGCATTCAGCGAAATCGGCAAGTTCATCGACACGCCCGTGAAGCACTACTCCAGTGGCATGCGCGTACGTCTGGCTTTCTCCGTGGCGGCTCACCTCGAACCCGAGGT
>JAGRNP010000309.1 GCA_020440705.1 bacterium
CGGGTGGCCTGCTGGTGGGTGCCGTGGTCAACCAGGCGCCCGAGCTGTTCGCGGGCGTGGTGGCGGGTGTCCCCTTAGTCGACAACGTGACGACGATGCTCGACGCCTCCCTGCCGCTGACGGTCACCGAGTACGACGAGTGGGGCAATCCGGAGGCCGATCCCGAGGTCTACGCCTACCTCGCCGGCTACGCCCCCTACGACAACGTCGTGGCCCAGGACTACCCGCCGATCCTCGCGGAGACCTCGCTCAACGACACCCGGGTGCTCTATGTCGAGCCCGCCAAGTGGGTGGCCAAGCTGCGCGCGACGGCGACCGGACGCCGCGACTTCCTGCTGCGCACCGAGATGGTCGCCGGGCACGCGGGCGTGTCCGGCCGCTACAAGTCCTGGCAGGACCGGGCCTTCTCCCTGGCCTGGATGCTCGACCGGATGGGCCTCGCCGACCGGTCGCCCCAGGGCGCGGCGCCTCTCCCCGCGGGGGCCTGATGTCCCACCCCGCCGTCCTCCTCGACCTCGACCGCACGCTGGTCGACGTCCAGTCGTTCACCGACTACGACACCGCCTGGCGCGACGTGCTGGCGGTGCTCGGGCAGGCCGTCGAGGAGAA
>JAGRNP010000310.1 GCA_020440705.1 bacterium
GCTTCCCCTCCGTCCGGCCGACAATGTTGCAGGAACGCTAGGCCACCGGTGCACCGCGGTGGTAGGGCCGAACTACCCCGCCAGCCAGCGGCGCGGCCAATCCGCCGCCTTGGTGATGCCGATGCGCGGGGTCACCAGGTGCGGGCGCGGCGGCACGTGACCGTCGTCGTACAGCTCGGCCTCGCGCCCGTTCCATGAGCGGTCGATCTCCAACTCACGGCACAGCCGGCCCGGGCCGGTGGTGCGGCGGGCATCGATGCCGTCCACCACGACGGAGCGGATCAACACCGCCTGCCCGTCGCCCGCAGCTCCGGTGACCAGGTTGAGGCAGTGGTGCATGCCGTAGATCAGGTACACGTACCAGTGCCCTGGGGGCCCGAACATGGGCGCGTTGCGCTCCGTGGGGCCACGGAACGAGTGGCTGGCGGGGTCGTCGCGCGTGTACGCCTCGACCTCGGTGATGCGGGCGAGGTGCGGTCCGAGCCTGGCCACCTTGTGCAGCAGGTCCGGCGCCACCATCGTGGCGTCGCGCTCAGCCCAGGTCGGGGGCAACCGCTGCACGCAGTTCCGCCAGCTTGGCGCTGAATCGCTCCAGCTGCACGGCCAC
>JAGRNP010000311.1 GCA_020440705.1 bacterium
TCATTGGCACGGATTTCGGTGGTGAATCGCTCCTTTCCGTCCTGGTCCTGCCACTTGCGGGTACGCAAGCTGCCTTCGACATAGACCGCACGCCCCTTCTTGAGGTACTGGCCTGCGATCTCTGCCAGCTTTCCAAAGAAGACGACGCGGTGCCACTCAGTGCTCTCCCGCTTTTCACCTGTTTGCTTGTCGCGCCAGGTGTCCGTGGTCGCGATGCTCGCGTTGCAGATGGCGTCACCCGAAGGGGCGTAACGGATTTCGGGATCGCGGCCGAGGTTGCCGACGATGATGACCTTGTTGACTGATGCCATGGTTGTATCTCCTGAAAGATCTCGATCGCTTCGAACGGGCCGAAAACATCGAGTAGATTGCTCCCCGGATTTGGCGTTTGAGCCGGGAAACCACAGTTCCATCGTACTTACGGACACCTGTGATTTCTGGAAAAACTGCGCCCAAGCCAGCCGGTTTGATCGGTCCGTTGAAGGACCAGTGGCTTCGGATAACCGTCCGAAGTCGCGGTGTCTCCATGAAGGAGAAAATCTGGAGGACACCCTTTGCAATGCACCCTCAGAGAAGGCGAATTGAAAAGGGGGAAGACACCCGAAGG
>JAGRNP010000312.1 GCA_020440705.1 bacterium
TCGGAGTAGGGGGCGGCGATGTCGACGGGGCCCGCCGCCAGGGCGAGCTCCAGGGTTTCGGGCGCGGAACACATGGCGAAGAGGAATCCCCCGTCGGCCACGTACTCCCGGATCGCCTCGGCCACGGCCTTCTTCAGGGCGGGCACGTCGGAGAAGCCCAGTCGGCGGGCCATGTCCTGGTTGCGCCCCACCTCGTCCTGGAGCCACCCCGCCCCGGCGTACGTCAGGTAGAATTTGGAGTACTGCCCGGTGAAGTCCTCGTGGTGCAGGTGCAGCCAGTCGTAGTCCGCCAGCCCCCCGGTGACCACGTCCTCGTCCCAGATCTGCGCGTAGGGGATTCCGGCGTACTCGAGGGCCATCGTCACCGCGTCGTCCCACGGCGTGGAGTTCGGCGGCGTGTAGACGGCGATCTCCGGGGCCTTCTCCAGGGGCACCGCCTCCATGTTGCCCTCGGCGATGAGGCCCCGGATCCGGGCGACGTCGGCGGCCCCGACGGCGTCGAAGCGCACGCCCCGGAGCAGCGCCTCGCGACGCACGGGCTCCTGGTCGGGGAGCAGGAACGCCCCGCCCTGGTAGTTCAGCAGCCACTCGGCGGTCTCGCCCCGCT
>JAGRNP010000313.1 GCA_020440705.1 bacterium
TTACCACGGCTCCACACGAGACGGCAAGCACGATTTGTAGGCAGGATCGTGATTCTTGAGTGGAAACGGCTGTTTCGGGCGACTGGGGTGTTTGCAAAGGCGCGGGCAGGTGATAAATGGGCGGCCATGGACACGTGCCCGAGCTGTGGCGCTGGCGTCGAGCCAGCCGCCCGATTCTGCCTGGATTGCGGCTACGCCCTCGAAGAGGCGCCCGAGGCCGCGACCGATCCCTGGCAGGGCCGCATGGTGGCGGGCCGGTTCCGGCTGCTGTCCAAGCTGGGCGACGGCGGCATGGGCGAGGTGTACCGGGCCGAGCAGCTCCCCATGGGCCGCCATGTGGCCCTCAAGATCCTGCGCCACGCTCTCTCGGATGATCCCCGGCAGGTGGAGCGCTTCAAGCGCGAGGCCCAGGCGGCCAGCGCGCTCACGCACCCCAACACCATCATCGTCCACGACTTCGGCCAGGACACCGACGGCACGCTCTTCCTGGCGATGGAGTACCTCGCCGGCGAGCCCCTCAACGCCGTCATGGCCCGGGTGGGCCCGATGCCCGCCGAGCGCGCCGCCCGCATCCTGCAGCAAGTCTGCGGCTCGCTGGACGAG
>JAGRNP010000314.1 GCA_020440705.1 bacterium
GGCGATCCTGGTCCGCGCGCTCGAGCAGGCGAACGGAGTCCGGACCGACGCGGCCAAGCTCCTCGGCACCACCTTCCGCTCGCTGCGCTACCGGCTGGCGAAGTACGCCATCGGCGACAGCGACAGCGAGTGACGGGAATCGGCAGCTCGAGCGCCCCGCACCCCCTGTGCCAGCGGGGTGTGAAGATTGCATGATATCTTCCACCGGAGGTTTGCCATGAGATTCGCGAAGCAGGGATTCACGCTGATCGAGCTGATGATCGTGGTCGTGATCATCGGCATCCTGGCCGCCGTCTCGATCCCCAGCTTTTCGAACTACCTCAACCGTTCGAAGACGGCGGAGGCGGTGACCTTCCTCGGCGAGATCCGACAGCGCCAGGAGGCCTACCGCGCCGAGTTCGGGCAGTACTGCTCCGCTTCCGCGGCCCCGGGGACCGGGATCAGCGGCGGGGCGTGGAACCCGAGCGCCCTTCCGGCCGGCGGCAACCGCATCTCGTGGGGCACCACCGCGGGGTGGGACCAGCTCGGCGCGGCGCCCGACGGGCCCAGCCTCTTCCAGTACCGGACGACGGCTGGTCCGCCCGGCACCAACCCGGGCGTGC
>JAGRNP010000315.1 GCA_020440705.1 bacterium
TTCAGCGCGCTGTGCCGCGCGAGCACGGCGATCTCCGCCGCGATCTGGGTTGCCAGCTCACGGGTGGGGGCGAGGATCAGCGCGCGGGCATCGCGGCGGCGTCCGTCCCGAAGTCGGCGAGTCCGGCGGTCGCCGGAGGCCGGTTGCGCGGATCCAGCATCGGGGCATCGAGCAACTCGATGGCCGACGGTGACGTCCGGATGAGGTCCGGTACCGCGTCGAGCGCGTCGTCGACGGACGAGAAACGCAGCAGCGCCAGCCCGCGGGCATCCGGGATCGGGGTGAGGGCCACCTCGGCGCGGGTGACGATGCCCAGCGTCCCCTCCGATCCGCAGAAGAAGCGAGCCCAGTCCGGGCGGTCTCCGCGCAGGGCGTCCAGCCGGTAGCCGGAGACGCGGCGCAGGAGCGACGGTCCACGCCATGCGTGGGCGAAGTCCCGGCAACTCGCGAGGGATGGGGGCACCGCGCCATCCCGGCCGATCCACGTGTGGGTGCCGTCCGCGAACAGGATCTCGAGCCGCTCGACGCTGTCCGCGGTCAGTCCGTGCACGATTGACCGGGCGCCGGCGGAGTTGTTGGCGATCATCCCGCCGAGGGTGGC
>JAGRNP010000316.1 GCA_020440705.1 bacterium
CGACCCATCGGCCGAGGAACGCGCGGGCATCGGGGCCCGCCTCGCGGCGATCGCCGGGAGCGCCCCACCCCGCCGAACGCGTTGGCCCCAGGTCGTCGCGCTGAGTTCGGGCGCCGCGATCCTCATCGCGGCGGCGATGTTGTATTATTTCGTCTTCGCGCGCTAACTTCCCACGGGTCATGGCGACCTTCCGCAATCCGCTCCCCACCGTCGACATCATCATTGAGATGGACACGGGCGGCATCGTCCTGATCGAGCGGAAAAACGAGCCCCACGGCTGGGCCCTGCCCGGCGGCTTCGTCGACTACGGCGAGTCGGTCGAGGCCGCCGCGGCCCGAGAAGCGAAGGAAGAGACCTGCCTCGACCTGCGCGGTCTCCGGCAGTTCCACACCTACTCGGACCCGCGACGCGACGCGCGCAAGCACACGATCACCACGGTTTTCGTCGCCGAAGCCTCGGGCGCGCCCGTCGCCGCCGACGACGCGGCGAACGCCCGGGTCTTCACCCTCGACGCCCTTCCCGCGCCCCTTTGCTTCGACCACGCCGAAATTTTGGCCGACTACCGCCGCTGCAAGGAGACGGGCCGACTCCGCCCCTG
>JAGRNP010000317.1 GCA_020440705.1 bacterium
GGCAACGAGGTGGTGGGGGAGGTTCTCGCCGGGGTGCATCGAATTTGCCTGGAAGCTCGCTGCGCGGTGGTAGGGGGCCACACCATGAAGGACAGCGAGCCCAAATGCGGCCTCGCCGTCGTGGGTAGCGTGGCGCGGGACCGGATCTGGTCGCAACGCTTCGCCGCCGTCGGGGACGTGCTCTTGCTCACCAAGCCGATCGGGACCGGGCTCATCGGGCAGGCGGTGCGCAGCGGCGACGTCGACGAGGGGGCGCTCGAGCAAGCGGTGCGCCACATGTCCACCCTGAACGCTGCGGCTTGCGAGGTGGGCCAGCGCTTCGGCACCCATGCCTGCACCGACGTGACCGGCTTCGGCCTCCTCGGGCACCTCCGAAACCTCGTCGAGGCCTCCCGCGTGCAGATCCGCCTCTCCGCGAGCAGCGTGCCGCGCCTGCCCACGGTCAGCGAGCTCGCCGCCTCAGGCTGCGTCCCCGGTGGCACCCGCAAGAACCTCCACTACGCGAGCGTGGTCACGCGCTTCGACGAGGCGATTGCCGAAGCGGAGCGTCTGGTGCTGGCGGACGCGCAGACCTCGGGAGGCTTGATCCTCGTGCTC
>JAGRNP010000318.1 GCA_020440705.1 bacterium
GGGAGTAGCCCCTTCGCCCGCCGTCGGACCGTGGGTCGAACGCGGCCTGTGAATCGAGGTCCCTGGAGCCCGTCTACGGAGCCAGGGATTCCTTCAACGAATCGCCGAGCGCCTGCCGACGTGCGCAGGCCTCTCGCGGCGATTCGTCGAAGAATTCCCAGGCTCCTCCCCTGGCGTAGGCAGATGGCCTGTTGATCGGGATCCCTGGGGCTCGCGTATCGGATGCGGACGATGTCCGTGGTTCGGGATCCCTGTGGCTCGCGTATCGGATGCGGACGATGCCTGTGGATCGGGTTCCCTTTGGCTCGCCTACCGAGCCCGGTGAGATCTCCTCTTCACGCGACGAGTCCGCGAGGCGCCGGGTGGGTGCGGTTCGGGTCCCCTGTGGCTCGCGTACCGAGCCCGGTGAGATCTCCTCTTCACGCGGCAAAGCGCACTGAGGTGTCCCCACCCAAGGGAGCGTGAAGCAAAGATCTCACCCGGCTCGTCCCACGTGCATTCGATCAAGGAGGCGCGGACGCCGATCGGATCAAGTCGCTCTCGACACGAATCGGGTTGCCAGGGCGACGGTAGCGCGCCGCCATCGGCGACGACTC
>JAGRNP010000319.1 GCA_020440705.1 bacterium
CTTCATGCCCAAGCCGCTCGAAGGCGTGCAGGGCAGCGGCATGCACCTGCACCTCAGCCTGTTCGACGGTGACGACAACGCGTTCTACGGCGGCGACGACGCGTACCACCTCTCCCCCGTCGCCAAGCAGTTCATGGCCGGCTTGCTGCACCACGCCGCCGAGATCACGGCCATCACGAACCAGACGGTCAACAGCTACAAGCGCCTGGTGCCCGGGTTCGAGGCCCCGGTCCACATCTCCTGGGCCCGCAACAACCGCAGCGGGCTCATCCGGGTGCCGATCGCCAAGCGCGGCAACCCCAGCGCCACCCGCCTGGAGTACCGGTCGCCCGACCCGGCGTAGTCGGCCTGGTGGATCGGGATTTGGTGCGCGGGCTGTCGCGTTGCACGCACGGGCCCCTGTGGGTCCTCTCGGCGCCCGCCGGCGGTCCGCTGCTGCTGGCGGCCGGGCTGCGTGGGGTGGAGCAGGGCTACGAACTGCCTGCCGAGGCGGACGCCAACCTCTTCGAGATGGACGACACGGCCCTGGCCAACCTGGGCATCGACACCCTCCCCCAGTCGCTGGCGGACTCGCTGCGCGTCATGGAGAAGTCCA
>JAGRNP010000320.1 GCA_020440705.1 bacterium
CTCGACGACTCGATCCTGTTCACGGGCGACGCGACGACGCTCGGCGACTCCTGCGGCCAGGCGGTCGCGGCCGCGGGGGACGTGAACGCGGACGGCTTCGCCGACCTCGTCGTCTCGGCACCGCGCGCGAGCGTCTCGGGTCGCCTCGTACTCGTGACCGTGATCTCGGGCGCGACCACGGGCGTGCTGTACTCGTGGACCAGCGCCGTGACCGGCATCGACCACGTGAACGAGTTCTTCGGGTGGCGCCTGGCCGGCGCCGGGGACGTGAACGGCGACGGCTTCGCCGACGTGATGATCGGCGCCCCGTTCCTCCCGGACGACGGACAGCTCGTGGTCCCGGGCGGTCCCTGGGCGGACGACTTCGTGACGGTGCTCTCCGGATTCGACGGCTCCGTGCTGCACTACATGACCGCGGACTCGCGCTACCAGCGGTTCGGCTCCGCGGTCGCCGGGATCGGCGACTTCAACGGGGACGGTTCCGCGGACTTCGCCATCGGGACCCGCCAGGACGTCTCGGCCGCGGACTCGCGCGGGAGCGTACGCGTCTACTCGGGAGCGACGGGTCAGCTCCTGCGCTGGCTGCGGAACGGGG
>JAGRNP010000321.1 GCA_020440705.1 bacterium
GACATGCCCGAGCCCCAGAGCGAGCTTCTGGGCATCTGCACGACTAACGTCGAGCGGCTGGAGACCCTCATCAAAGACATCCTCGACTTCTCGAAGCTCGAGTCCTCCCGGCTTTCGACCCACTTCACCGACGTCCTGGTCGGGAGCCTCCTCGAGAGCGTGGTCGTCAACCTGGGCAACCTGGCCGAGCAGAAGTCGATCCGGATGGAGACGGAGGTGGAGGACGGCCTCCCGACCATCGAGGCCGACGAACTCCGGATCAGCCAGGTGCTGACCAACCTGGTCGGCAACGCGGTCAAGTTCTCGAACGAGAACGGAGTCATTCGGATCCGGGCCACCGGGGAAGACGGGGGAGTCCGGCTCGACATCGAAGACACCGGCATCGGCATTTCCGCAGAGGATATCCCCAAGCTGTTCACTAAGTTCCGCCAGCTGGATTCATCCAGTACGCGAACTGCGAGCGGCACCGGTCTCGGGCTCGCCATCTCGAAGGGGATCGTCGAAGAGCACGAGGGCCGGATCTGGGTGACCTCGAACCCCGGCCACGGCAGCGTCTTCTCCGTCTGGCTGCCCGGGAAGCGGGCTGCCGCTCCC
>JAGRNP010000322.1 GCA_020440705.1 bacterium
TCCTCGATGGCCCGGGTCACCTTCTCCACCACGCCGCCCAGCGGCAGGCGCGACATGACCTCGCCGAGGAAGCCCAACACCACGAGGCGTTCGGCCTTCTCCCGGGAGAGTCCCCGACTCATCAGGTAGAAGAGGTGTTCGTCGTCGAGCTGCCCCACGGTGGACCCGTGGGAGCACTTCACGTCGTCGGCCTCGATCTCGAGGTTGGGCAGCGAGTCGGCCCGGGCGTCCTCGGAGAGCAGCAGGTTGCGGTTCGTCTGGTAGGCGTCGGTCTGCTGGGCGCCCTTGTGGACGCGGATGATGCCCCGGAAGGCCGCCCGGCTGTGGTCGTCCAGCGCGCCCTTGTACAACAGATCGCTCCGGGCCGAAGGGGCCTCGTGGTCCTGCCGCGTGTTGTGATCGAAGTGCTGGTCCTCGTCGCCGAAGTAGAGGCCCAACATGTCGCTGTTGGCGCCGGGTCCCTGCAGCCGGGCGTTGAGGTCGACGCGGCTCACGCTGGCGCCCAGCGTCACGTTGAGCGTGTCGAGGGTCGAGTCGCGCCCCGCGAGGGTGCGCTGCTGGGACTGGTAGAACGCCCCGCGACCCATGCGCTGG
>JAGRNP010000323.1 GCA_020440705.1 bacterium
CCGACCTCGGGCCACGTGCACGTCCAGGGCCGCGTCGCCGCACTGATCGACCTCGCCGCCGGCATCGACCCGCGCTTCTCGGGGCGCGAGAACGCGCTGCTGCTCATGATGCTCGCGGGACGCGGCCGCGCGGAGGCGCGCGCCGCGCTTCCCGAAGTGCGCGCGTTCAGCGGCCTCGGCGACGCGTTCGAGGCGCCGGTGCAACGCTATTCGACGGGCATGACGCTGCGCCTCGCGTTCAGCGCGATCATGGCGAGCGACCCCGACGTGCTGCTCGTCGACGAGGTGCTCGCCGTCGGCGACGCCTTCTTCCAGCAGCGCTGCCTGCTGCGCGTGCGCCAGCTGCAGGATCGCGGAACGACCGTCGTGCTCGTCTCGCACGACCCGTCCGCGATCCTCGGCTTCTGCGACCGCGCGATGTGGCTCGAGCACGGACGCGTCGCGTGCAGCGGCGAGCCCGCGAAGGTGGTGCGCGAGTACACCGCGGCCCACTACCGCGACCCGGGCTCGCTCGAGGCGACGCTCGAGGACGGGCTGCCGACGCTCGTCCCCGGCGCCGACGGCGCGCCCGAACCCGCGTCCCGCCTGCCGA
>JAGRNP010000324.1 GCA_020440705.1 bacterium
CGCCGCAGGCGGCCTCGATGCACGAGGGGTCTAGAGCGTCTCCAGAAAGCCTTCGAGGCGTTGCATGTCCTTCGGGATGTCCGCCTCGAAGCGCAACTCTTGCTTCGTGATCGGGTGTACGAAGCCGAGGACGGCGGCGTGCAGCGCCTGGCGGCGGAAGTCGCGGAAATCGCGCCCGTCATCGAGATTGAGGAGCTGCTGCGCCCGGCCGCGGCCATACATCGGGTCACCGAGCAGCGGACAGCCGATATGCGCCATGTGGGCGCGGATCTGGTGGGTGCGGCCGGTTTCGAGCGTGCATTCCACCTTCGCGGCGATCGGGTGGCCGATCGGCCTTTTCGGGTCGCGCCCGAACATGGCGAGCGTGCGGTAGTGTGTGACGGCGTCCTTGCCCGGCCCGCCCTCGCGCGATTTTATCACCGCCATCTTCTTGCGGTCGGCGTTGGAGCGGGCGAGCGCGGCATCGACCGTGCCCTCGCGCGGCATCGGCGCACCGCGCACATAGGCAATGTAGACGCGCTCGATGTCGTGTTTTGCGAACAGTTTCGACAGACCCTGATGGGTCCTGTCGTCCTTGGCGACGACCAGAATC
>JAGRNP010000325.1 GCA_020440705.1 bacterium
CGGGATGTACCGATGCCGTTCCCCGTACACCTCGATGTGCTTCACCACCTCGCCCCGGTAGGCCTTCAGCCCACAGTTGAAATCGTGCAGTTTCACGCCGGACATCCGACGCGTGGCCCAGTTGAACAGCTTGGTGGGAAGGGTCTTGCTCAGCGGGTCGTAGCGCTTCTTCTTCCAGCCGCTCACCAGATCGTAACCCTCCTCCCGCACCATGCGGTACAGGCCGGGGATCTCGTCCGGATCGTCCTGCAGGTCGGCGTCCATGGTGATGACGACCGCCCCCGAGGCAGCCTCGAAACCTGCGTTCAGGGCCGGGCTCTTGCCGTAGTTGCGGCCGAACCGGATCCCCTTCACCCGGGCGTTCGCCGTGCGCAGCCGCACGATCTCGTCCCACGACCCGTCGTTGCTGCCATCGTCCACCAGCACCACCTCGTAGTCCAGTCCCATGTCAGTGGCCACACGATGCACCCGGTCCACGAGCTCGGGCAGCGACTCGCGCTCGTTGTACAAGGGGATCACCACGCTGAGGTCCATGGCCGAAAGATCGGCATTGACCGAACAATGGCGTACTTCCGATGCGGAAAGCGGAG
>JAGRNP010000326.1 GCA_020440705.1 bacterium
GACCTGTTAAACGAAAAACGGGACCTCCGAAAAATGCAGCAGGAGATGCAGCGCGTTCTGGACCAGGAACGGCTCGTCGTTTTTTCGGAAGTGGATGTCGTTCCGGAAATCGTCGACGGAATCGTCAGTGTCTCTCAAGCCAACGGCATGGCTTCGATCGAAAGCAACACCGTCATGGTGGGGTGGCCGGAGGACGCCGATCGCATGGTCGAATTCTTCCAGGTCATGCGCCGATTGGCCCACCTCAACAAATCGTTCATTTTAGGCCGCATCCGGCCTCGCTACCTGCTGCGCCGCGAAGGTATCCCTCGGACGGTGCACATCTGGTGGGGCGGCCTGCAGCGCAACGGCGATTTGATGCTGCTACTCGCCTACCTGATGACCCGAAACCACGAATGGCGCGACGCCCACGTCCAGATCATGAGCATCGCCATGGACGCAACCATGAAAGCGCATACGGAGTGGGATTTGGCCCAGTTGATTCCCAAAACGCGCATCGAGGCTGAATCCTACGTATTTCTGAAGCCCCAAGGCCAAACCGTCATGGACCTGATCCATGAAAAAAGCCGAAACGCCGAGGTGGTTTTTTT
>JAGRNP010000327.1 GCA_020440705.1 bacterium
GAAGCCCTGGGCCGCCTGGGGACGGACGTAGGTGCGGAGGCGGTTCCCGTCGGCCTCCTGCCAGCAGGTGTTGTAGGAGGCCGCGTAGGGCGGCACGCCGCAGACCCGCTGGGCCACGGCGCAGCCACCGCAGCCAGCGAGGGGGTTGTTCGGGTCGGGCGGACACGACGCGGCGTTCCTCTCCTCGGCGGAGGTCGCCGCCTGCCAGGCGCCGTGCCAGGAGCGGAACTGACAGTTCGTGTGGTGCGTGATCCAGAACATGCACCCACGCTCCGGTGGTTCCGGGTTGTCGATGAAGCCGTCGCCGTCGTCATCGATGCCGTTGCAGATGTCCGGGTGGAGGCACCGCTCGTTCTGGCAGGTGCCGTCCCCTTCACAGCGCGCCCCGTCCGTGTTGCGCTGGCAGGCTCGCTGTTCGTCCTGGAAGTCGACGCGGCCGCCCACGCAGACCTCGGTGGTGCGCTGCTGGGTGCCCGACTCGTCGCAGGCGTCGCGGAAGCCGCCGCAGGGGCCCCAGGCGCCCACGTCCACGACCTGGCCATCCGTGTCCCGACCGCACGGGCGCTGCTCGTCCTCGAAGGCGCGCCGG
>JAGRNP010000328.1 GCA_020440705.1 bacterium
CCTGCGTTTCCGGGGAGGTCTGGTCGAGCCAGGTCTGAAGACGTTCGACGATTTCCTGCATCGACGCGGGACGCTTGTCGGGCGTCTTCTCAAGCATTTGCAGGCAGAGGTCCTCGAGCTTGGGGTCGACGTTCGAGCGGACCTTGCAGAGGGGTGTCGGTCGATCGCGGAGGGCCTGCCCGAGGATCGACATAACCGTGCCGATGAACGGCAGCCGCGAGGCGAGGAGTTCGTAGAGGATCACGCCGAGGGCGTAGATGTCCGTGCCGGGGCCGACGAGATCGTCCTTGGCCTCGATCTGCTCCGGGGACATATAGGCGGGGGTGCCGAGGATCGTTCCTTCCTTGGTGATGCGGGACTCGTCGCGAGTATCGGCATGCCGGGCGAGGCCGAAGTCGGTCACGCAGGGGTTGCCGGAGGGCGGCATGAGGACGTTGCCCGGCTTGAGATCACGGTGCAAAATTCCCTGCTCGTGGGCATGGGCGAGACCTTCGGCAATTTGGCAGACGACCGTGGCCACCCGGCGCTGGTCGCTGAACTCATCCGTCCCGACGAATCGCGACAGCGGCTGGCCGTCGATGTAGGCCAT
>JAGRNP010000329.1 GCA_020440705.1 bacterium
CGGTGTGCAGGCCGAAGAAGCTGAGCGTTCCCACCAGCAGGCCGGACATGAGCGTGTAGGACCAGTAGATCTCGGGGAACTTCTTCGCGTCGCGATGATCGCCGTGCGGGTGGTACTCCACGAAGTTCGTGGACGCGTCCGGATGGCACTGACTGCACGTCGCCACGAGGTTCCGCGCGTTCACGGTGGACTTCACGTCGCTGGCCGGCAGGTTCGAGTGCGGCGTGTGGCAGTCGCTGCACTTCGCGGTGAGCTCCCCGCCGAGCCGGGTGACCTTGCCGTGGTAGGTCTCGAAGTAGGTCTCGTAGAGGCGCTCGTGGCAGTGCCCGCATTCCTCCACCACGTGGGCCTTCCAGGGCTCGTTCACGGGCGCGATCTCGTGCGCCGAGTGGCAGTTCGTGCAGACGGGCGCGCCGTGCCCTTCGTCGTTCTTCTTGCCTTCCGCGAGAGCGACGCCGTGGGCGCTCACGTCGTACAGCTCGGACACGCCGGTGTGGCACCCCCCGCACGTGGTGGGGATGTTCGCGGGATTGACCGAGGACGCCGGTTCCTCCGAGGGAAGGATCCGGTGGGCGCGGTGGCAGTCG
>JAGRNP010000330.1 GCA_020440705.1 bacterium
AGCATCTCCTCGCGGACGGTCATTCGCAGTTCGCAGCGCCCCCGGGCCACCAACAGCCGCTCGATGCCCAGCCAGATACTGAAGGGGTCATGGTCGTACATGCGGGCCACCACCCGCTCGGCGAGGGACTGCGCGTCCATGGGGTGCGAAGGTACCGGCTTGGGGCTGCTCAGAAGAGTTCCTTCGCCAGGGCCCCCTCGTGCTCCAGCAGCCAGCGCTTGCGCCAGAGGCCGCCCACATAGCCCGTGAGCAGTCCGTTCGCCGCGATCACGCGGTGGCAGGGCACCACGATGGGCAGCGGGTTGTCACCACAGGCTCGCCCCACGGTACGTGGGATGGCCTTTCCCCCGATGGCCTTGCCGATGGTCCCGTAGGTGGTGGTGCTGCCGAAGGGGATGTCGTTGATGCGTTCCCAGACCAGCCGTTGGAAGCGGGTGCCCGTGCGCTGGATGGGCAAGTCGAAGGCCTTGCGCTTCCTGCGGAAGTACAGTTCCAACTGGCGCCGCGCTTCGTCCAGCACGGGCTCCTTCCGGCCTGAGCGGCCTTCCAGCGCCTCGAAGGAAAGGTGGGTGAGCAGCCCCGCGTC
>JAGRNP010000331.1 GCA_020440705.1 bacterium
CCGCTCAGGCCGGAAGGAGCCCGTGCTGGACGAGGCCCGGCGCCAGTTGGAGCAGTATTTCCGCAGGAAGCGGAAGGACTTCGACCTGCCCCTGCAGCGCACGGGCACCCGGTTCCAGCGGCTGGTCTGGGAGCGGATCGCCACCGTGCCCTTCGGCAGCACCACCACCTACGGGGCCATCGGCAAGGCCATCGGGGGAAAGGCCATCCCACGCACGGTGGGGCGTGCATGCGGCGACAACCCGCTGCCCATCGTGGTGCCCTGCCACCGCGTGATCGCGGCGAACGGGCTGCTCACCGGCTATGTGGGCGGCCTCTGGCGCAAGCGCTGGTTGCTGGAGCACGAAGGGGCCCTGGCGAGGGAACTGTTCTGAGCAGCCCCGAGCCGGTACCTTCGCACCCCATGGACGCGCAGTCCCTCGCCGAGCGGGTGGTGGCCCGCATGTACGACCACGACCCCTTCAGCATCTGGCTGGGCATCGAGCGGCTGTTGGTGGCCCCGGGGCGCTGCGAACTGCGCATGACCGTCCGCGAGGAGATGCTGAACGGCTTCTCCATCGCCCACGGTGGCATCACCTACAGCCTGG
>JAGRNP010000332.1 GCA_020440705.1 bacterium
TGAGTCCCGGCAGGCCCACGTCCGACACCAGCAGGTCGAAATGGCGCGGGCCGTCGAGCAGCACCAGCGCCGATTCGGCGTCGCCCGCTTCGGCATAGGCATAACCCAGCTCGGCCAGCACCGAGACGATGATCTCGCGCACGCTGGGCTCGTCCTCCACCACCAGGATGCTCTCGCCCGCCTGTGCGCCTTCGACCGCCACGCGGGCCGGCGCCGGTTCGGCCTCGCCGTCCGAGAGGTCGCGCGGCAGGTACAGCGTGACGGTGGTCCCGCGGCCCGGCTCGCTCTGGATGCGCACATGGCCGCCGGCCTGCTTGACGAAGCCGTACACCATCGACAGGCCCAGGCCGGTCCCCTGGCCGATGGGCTTGGTGGTGTAGAACGGTTCGAACGCGCGGGTGATGACCGATTCGGACATGCCCACGCCGGAGTCGCCCACGCTCACCGCCACGTATTCGCCCGGCGCCAGCTCGACCTGGGTGGCGGCGTAGGCGTCGTCGATCTGGCAATTGGCAACCTCGATGCCGAGCTCGCCGCCGTCGGGCATGGCGTCACGCGCATTGATCACCAGGTTGAGCAGCGAAC
>JAGRNP010000333.1 GCA_020440705.1 bacterium
TCGCCGATGGGCAGGCCGCGAACATCCTGCGGGAGATCGCGGACCCCGAGGTGAACATGGAAGTGGTGAAGCTTGAGAAGGCCCCCAAGATCGCGGTGTACGCCCCGGAAGGCTTCCAGCCGTGGGACGATGCGGTGACCATGGTCATGGAGTACGCGGAGATTCCCTACGAGCGCATCTACGATCCGCAGGTGGTCGCGGGTGTGCTGCCCACCTTCGACTGGCTGCACCTGCACCACGAGGACTTCACCGGCCAGTACGGCAAGTTCTGGCGCAGCTACCGCAACGCCGCCTGGTACCAGGAAATGGTGCGGGAGAGCGAGGAGATGGCCGCTTCGCTGGGCTTTGCGAAGGTCTCCGAGATGAAGCTCGGCGTGGCGCTGGCGATCCGCGACTACGTGGTGGGCGGCGGCTACCTCTTCACCATGTGCTCCGGGACCGACTCCTACGACATCGCCCTGGCCGCCGAGGGGGTCGATATCTGCGGCGAGATGTTCGATGGAGACCCCATGGACCCCGCCGCCCAGCAGAAACTGGACTTCTCCAAGACCTTCGCCTTCCGCGACTTCCAGCTGGAGACCAA
>JAGRNP010000334.1 GCA_020440705.1 bacterium
GCTGGCGTCGCTGCCGTTCGCCGTCGCCGGCATCGTCTGGGCGCGCGAACTGCTGGCGCTGATGGGCGCCGACGCCTGGACGCTGACCCACGGCGTGCGCTACCTGCAGTGGATGCTGGGCAGCAACGTGGTGATCATGCTGCTGTTCGTGTGCAACGCCATCTTCCGCGGCGCCGGCGACGCCGCGGTGGCGATGCGGGTGCTGTGGGTGGCCAACGCGCTGAACATCGTGCTCGACCCGATCCTGATCTTCGGCTGGGGGCCGGTGCCGGCGATGGGGGTGGAAGGCGCGGCCATCGCCACCGTCATCGGCCGCGGCACCGGCGTGGCGATGCAGGCCTGGATCCTGCTGCGCGGCAGCCAGCACCTGCGCATCACGGCGGCGCAGTGGCGGCTGGAGGCGGCCACCTTCTGGCACATCGTGCGCACCTCGCTGGGCGGCATCGGGCAGATGATCGTCGCGATGACGGCCTGGATCTTCCTGATGCGCATCCTGGCCGAGGCCGGCAGCGCGGCCGTGGCCGGCGCCACCATCGCCATCCGCCTGATGATGTTCACACTGATGCCGGCCTGGGGCCTGT
>JAGRNP010000335.1 GCA_020440705.1 bacterium
TACGCCAGCCCGTCATCGAGGTTGCGCGCGATGTCCTCGGGCAGCAGGCTGCGGCAGAGGCCGTCGTAGCCGGGAGGCGCCTTGCGCGCGCGCTGCTGGTGGCGCATCTCGGTCAGGCGCTCCTCGGAACAGAAGCAGCGGTACGCCGTGCCGTTCTCGAGCAGCTTCTCCACGTGCTCGCGGTAGATCTCCGTGCGCTCGCTCTGGCGGTAGGGGCCGTTCGGCCCGCCGACGTCCGGGCCCTCGTCGTAGCCCAGGCCCAGCCAGTGCAACGCCTCGATGATCTGGGCCTCCGAGGTGGCGTCGTAGCGCGTCTGGTCCGTGTCCTCGATGCGCAGGATGAAGCGACCCCCCGTCGAGCGGGCGGCGAGCAGGTCGAACAGCGCGATGTAGGCGGTCCCGACGTGGGGATCCCCGGTCGGGCTGGGCGCGACACGGGTGACGGCGGGCGTGGTCATGGCAGGCTCCGGACGAAGGGGCGCGCCATGCTACGTTCCGATGGCGATGGACCACGACGTCGGACTCGAGGCCTTGGATGACAGCCCGCCCCCGATCGAGGGGGGCGTGATCGCCGGCCATG
>JAGRNP010000336.1 GCA_020440705.1 bacterium
CGACGCCGATCTTTCGGCCGGCATGATCGACGACAAGGAAGCCCAGCACCGGCGCCGCGAGCTCGAAGAGGAAAGCGCCTTCTTCGGCGCCATGGACGGTGCGTCGAAATTCGTCCGCGGCGACGCCATCGCGGGGCTGATCATCACCGCGATCAACATCGTCGGCGGCATCGCGATCGGCTATGCGCGCCACGACATGGGCTTCGGCGAGGCCGCGGACGTGTTCACCAAGCTGTCGGTGGGCGACGGCCTCGTCAGCCAGATCCCGGCGCTGATCGTGTCGCTCGCCGCCGGCCTTCTGGTCTCGAAAGGCGGTACGCGCGGGTCGGCCGACCAGGCGATCTTCGGCCAGATGAGCGCGTATCCGCGCGCGCTCTATGTCGCGGGCCTGCTGTTGATCCTGCTGGCGCTGATGCCCGGGCTGCCGGCGCTGCCGTTCTTCTTCCTGGCGCTGGTCATGGCCAGCGTCGCCTATGTGCTTCCGCAACGCGAGGCGCGCCGGGTGGCGGCGGCCGAGGCCGAGGAGAAGCAGAAGCAGATCAATACCCAGGAGGAAGAAAAGAACTCGATCAAGTCGTCA
>JAGRNP010000337.1 GCA_020440705.1 bacterium
GTCGGCGACGTCGAGCAGCTGGTAGCGATTCCGGCCGCCGCCGAGGATCGGGAAACCGTGTCCCTCGCTGGCCCATTCGTAGAGCATGCTGAACACGCCCAGACGCTCGGGGCCGACGAAGGTCTTCGGCCTCAGCACCGGCACGCACAGACCGCGCGTGCGAAACCCTTCACAGATCCGTTCGGCGTCGATCTTGGCCTGACCATAAGGCCCCACGCCTTGCAGCGGATCGGTCTCGACGAGGGGATGATGGTCGGGGATGCCGTAGACCGCGGTCGAGGAGATGAACACCACCCGTTGCACGCCGTGCGCCAGGGCGGACTCGAGCACGATCCGTGTGCCGTCGACGTCGACGGCGTGGATCTCCTCGGCACGATACAAGGGCAGCGCCGCCGCGCAGTGAGCCACCCAGTGCACGCCCGACATCGCGGCGTCCACGCAGTCACGGTCCCGCACGTCGCCGACGCATGACTCGACGCGATCGCGTTCCGGATGGTCGAAGGGCGCACAATCCAGGGCGCGCACACGATGACCGCTCTCGAGCAGCTGACGCACGAGGTTGATACCGAGAAAGCCCGCG
>JAGRNP010000338.1 GCA_020440705.1 bacterium
CCGAGCAGCCCACGCCGCCGCACCAGATCGCGATGATCGCGCGCGCCGTCGAGGCCTGCCTGCGCCTCGGCAAGCCGGTGGGCGTCAACGTGCTGCGCAACGACGTCCGCGCCGCGCTCGGGATCGCGGCGGCGACGGGCGCGGGCTTCGTGCGCGTGAACGTCCACGTCGGCGCCTACGTGACCGACCAGGGCCTGATCGAGGGGCGCGCGTTCGAGACGCTGCGCTACCGCGACACCCTCGACGCGCGCGACGTGGCGATCCTCGCCGACGTGCGGGTCAAGCACGCGACCCCGCTCGCGCCGGTCGCGGTCGACGTCGAGGTGAAAGACGTCTTGCGGCGCGGGATGGCCGACGCGGTCGTCGTGACGGGGACCGGCACCGGGGAGCCCGTCTCCCCCGACCTCCTCGCCGAGGTGCGCGCGGCGGCGGGCGACTCGACCGTGGTGATCGGGAGCGGGCTGAGCCCGAGCCGCGCCGAGCTCGCCGGCCTCGCCGACGCCGCGATCGTGGGCACGTGGATCAAGCGCGACGGCCGCGTGGATCAGCCGGTCGACCCGGAGCGCGTTCGGCGTCTCC
>JAGRNP010000339.1 GCA_020440705.1 bacterium
TCCGCCGCCGCTCTGGCATGGGCCGGTGGCGGCGACCGCCTCGATCCCCCGGCGACGGGCGCGCCGCCGCCTCTGGCATGGAAGTTGCGCTCGATCAGGCCTGTACGCCTGAACGGCTCTGCCAGCGGAGCACGCCATGAAGCACATCACCTTCGCAGAATTCGAGAACCACGACGCAGCCGAGCGCGCGCGAGCGCTGCTGGCGCGGGCTCCCGAGCTGGATGTCCACGTCGACCTCATCGATCACACCCAGCACCTGCGCCAGGACGAGTTCGGCCACGGCCTGACCTCGGCTCGACGCGGCCTGCTGCAGGCCTCCCTCATCGGCCTGGTCTTCGGCGGCCTCGTCGGCGTCGCCCTCGTGTGGCCCTTGGGCCTGCTCCAGGTCCCCTGGGGCGTCTCCCTCATCGGCGGCGCCTTCGCCGGCGCCTTCTACGCAGGCCTCCACGGGGCGCTGATGGGCGGCAACAGCCCCATGCCCGAGCTGGAGGCCGAGGCCAAGGCCATCGACCCCGACCACGTCCTGCTGGCCGTCGAGGCCCGCGACGAGGAGGCGCTACGCCGCGCGGACGCCCTCG
>JAGRNP010000340.1 GCA_020440705.1 bacterium
TTCCAACCGACGGCGGCATACTTGCAGCCCAGTCCTCAGGAAAAAATCAGCGGCATGAAATCATACGGTTTCGCTCGGATAAAGGCCCCGCCCTACCCTGCAGTAATCCTGTCGAGCCCGCCCATGTAGGGCCTGAGCTTTTCGGGGATGACGACGGAGCCATCCTCTTCCTGGAAGTTTTCGAGTATGGCGAGGAGTGTTCGCCCGACTGCGAGCCCAGAGCCGTTGAGTGTGTGAACCAGGCGGGGCTTTCCTCCACCCGTAGGCCTGTACCTTATGGAAGCCCGCCTCGCCTGGAAGTCGGCGAAGTTGCTGCAGGACGAGATTTCCCTGTATGTATTTTCGCTCGGCACCCAGACCTCTATGTCATATGTCTTCGTCGATGAGAAGCCCATATCTCCCGTGCAGAGCAGCATGACCCTGTAGGGGATGCCCAGGAGCTCGAGCACGCGTGCGGCGTCGGCCGTGAGGGCCTCCAGTTCGTCGAAAGAGTTGTCCGGGTCGGAGAACTTAACGAGCTCGACTTTATTGAACTGGTGCTGCCTTATGATCCCACGGACGTCCTTGCCGTAGGAGC
>JAGRNP010000341.1 GCA_020440705.1 bacterium
CAGCCGCTGCGCGATGACCGCGGTCAGCTCGTTTGCGATCGAGTTGGCGTTCATGCCGAGGTCGGTCAGCCGCTGCACCGCGTCCACGGTGTCGTTGCTGTGCAGCGTCGCCAGCACGAGGTGCCCCGTCTGCGCCGCGCGGATCGCCTCGAGCGCCGTCTCGGCGTCGCGGACCTCACCGACCAGGATCACGTCCGGGTCCTGCCGCACGAACGCGCGCACCGCCTCCGCGAAGCGGAACCCCACGGCCGCGTTGACCTGCGTCTGCTGCACGCCATCGAGCGAGAACTCGATCGGGTCCTCGATGGTGATCACCTTGCGCGACGTGTCCTTGGCGAGCAGCTGCAGGCCGGCGTAGAGCGTCGTGGACTTGCCGGAGCCGGTCGCGCCGACGACGAGGATGAGGCCCTGCGGGTCCTGCAGCAGGCGCCGGTAGCGGTCGGCGACCTGCGGCTCGAAGCCGAGCTCCTCGATGGTCGGCGCGCGGCGGTCCTGCGGCAGGATGCGGATGACGACGCTCTCGCTGTACAGCGTCGGCTGCGTCTGCACCCGCAGGTCCAGCATCTGGCCGCCCACG
>JAGRNP010000342.1 GCA_020440705.1 bacterium
AGACAACCGCGATCGTGATGGGGTGCTTCGCACCCCAGGGGAGGAGCCGGGTGAAGCAACAACTCCTCGCCCCCGTAGGCATGCGCAACGCGGCTGACGTCGCAGCGAGGAGTGGGAGCGCTCACCGGGCTCCGTACACGAGCCACCGGAGCCCCGATCCACGAGCCTCGGCCACACCCCAAGGCACGAGCCGGGTGAGATCTTCCCTTCACGCTCGGGTGGACCACCTCGTCGCGGTGCGCGCCGCCGCGTGAAGTGGAGATCTCACCGGGCTCGGTACACGAACCAAGGCAATCCCGATCTACGGGCCACCCTCGGCCTCGGTGCACGAGCTACAGGGATCTCGAGCTACAAGCCGCGTCCGCACCCCGGGGAAGGAGCCGGGTGAAGCAACAACTCCTCGCTCCGGTAGGCATGCGCAACGTGGCTGACGTCCCAGCGAGGAGTGGGAGCGCTCACCGGGCTCCGTACACGAGCTACCGGGGCTCCGCCCCCCCCAAGCTGCGCCCGCACCCCAAGCCTCGGGACCCGCGCAGGGCATGTGCGAGGGGAGGCCCTCGTCGGTATGTTGGGTCC
>JAGRNP010000343.1 GCA_020440705.1 bacterium
TCGGCGTCGAGGTCCTCGACCCCGAGCTCGCCGCCCGCCCGGTCCGCGCCGTGACCCACCGCGCCGAGGACCTCGGGCCCGAGGTGATCGGCGTCGGCGTCCACGAGTGGTACGCCGATCTGCACCCCGCGATGCTCGCGGCCACGACCCCCGCGGCCGCGCTGCTCGTCGATCGCCCGGGGCGAAGCGCCAGCGGCTCCCCGGTGCTGCAGGTCGCCAACGCCAACGTCGCGCTCTCGACCCTGGCCGCGGAGCTCGAGGGTCGCCCGGCCCAGCGCATCCCGATCGTCGGGGTCACGGGCACCGACGGCAAGACCACGACCACGACCCTCGTCGCGTCCGCGCTGACGCGCCTGGGCTGGCGAGTCGCTCGCACCGGCACGCTCGGGGCCCAGCTCGCGGGCGCCCCCCACCCCCTGAGCCGCACCGTCCCCGAGCCGCCCGAGCTGCACGCGCTGTTCTCGGCCATGCTGCGCGAGGGCTGCGAGGTCGCGGTGATGGAGATCGGCAGCTTCGGCCTGCGCTTCCATCGAGCCGACGCCGTGCCCTTCCACATCGGCGTGTTCACCAACCTGA
>JAGRNP010000344.1 GCA_020440705.1 bacterium
GGTCGTCGCCGGGTTGAAGGGGTTGGGGTGGTTGCCCAGCAGGGCGGGGCGCGCCACCTGCAGCTCGCCGTCGGGGGTGGCGGCGGGCAGGTCGCTGACGAGGATGTCGCCCGAGGCGACGACGCGGTTGCGGTCGGCGCCGTCGCCTTCCCAGATCACGTGGTACATCCCGGCCGGGACTTCCTGGCCGCCATTGTCCAACCGGTCCCAGAAAAAGGTGTGGTAGCCCGGAGCGAAGTCGCCGTAGACGAGGACGCGGACCGGGTCGCCGGCGGCGTTCACCACGCGCAGGCGCAGCACGCCGCCCACGTCGAGGAAGATCCGGAACTCGGCCGCCTCGCCGAGCAGCAGCGGATTGCCGCACGGGGCTTCGATGTTGCCGGTCGGCGTCTCCCAGAACGGCCCCGGACCGATCTGCCAGTCGTCGGGGTCGATGTCGCCGCGCGGGGTGCAGGTCCGGTCGCGCCAGGTGATGCCCGAGTAGTCGTAGCCCAGCGCGAAGCCACCCTGGCCGCCGCTGCACAATCCCCAGGTCTCGAGCCCGCCATAGCCGGACACGTCGCGCCAGTCGCGGG
>JAGRNP010000345.1 GCA_020440705.1 bacterium
CCGCGTCCGACGCCGGCGTGTCACCGCCGCCGTCGTCACAGGCGATCAGGGCGAGGGCGGCCACGAAGGTCGCGGCGCGGAGGGGGCGTCTCATCGGGGCTCCGGTTGCTCGTGCGAAGGCGTCCCATCGTGGAGAGATGACGTGAGCGCGTCAACGCGCGGGCGGCGTCCGAGCTCGGCACGGGGGCGTCGTCGGAAGAAATGTGGAAAAGTGGGCTAGAAAGTTTGTTTGTATGGCACGACCCCGGGCGCTTCGCGCCGGTCAGCGCTCGTTGAAGCCCTTGCCGGCGAGGATCTTCTCGGCGCAGCGCTCGGCGCGGCGGTGGCGCGTGGCGCTCTGCTTGGCGCCCTCGACGTACAGGATGTGGCTGCGCTGGCGGCCGGGGGTCAGGGCGGCGAACGCGAGGTCGAGGGCCGGATCGGCGGCGAGCTGAGCGGCGAGCTCGTCGGGCACGGTCGGGGGGCCGTCGTCCACCTCGATCTGGTGGCCGGCGCGGCGGAGCGCGATGGCCTGCTTGAGCAGATCGTCGATCGACGCGCGGTGCGCGGCGACCTCGTCGGCGGACCGGAACTT
>JAGRNP010000346.1 GCA_020440705.1 bacterium
ACGCACCTTCTCCTCAACGCGTCCGATCACCGTGGATGCGTTTGTCCCGAAAAGCTTGATCACCATGCCGGAGACCACTTCGCCCGTTCCATTGCGGGTTTGCACGCCGCGGCGGATAGCACCTCCAATCTCTATTTTAGCCAGGTCGCGAAGGTAGACAGGCGTGCCATCGACCGTCTTGACCACGATGTTTTCCAGATCGTCGAGACCCGTTGCTAGCCCGACGGAGCGCACGACAAACTCTTCACTGTTCTGCTCGATGAACTGCGCCCCCACGTTCAGGTTGTTCGCCTCGATCGTTTCAAGGAGCTCGTTCATCGTCACGTTGTACTGCAGAAGCGCGCTAGGCTCGACATTCACCTGGAACTGCTTTTCATATCCACCGATTCCCAGCACCTCGGTCACGCCTGGTACCGTTTGCAGGTTGTACTTGACGATCCAGTCCTGCATCGTGCGCAGCTCTTCAAGGGAATATTGCCCCGACGCGTCGTCGAGATAATAAAAGAGGACGAGACCCATCCCCGTAGAAATAGGCCCCATGCCCGGTTCGCCAAAACCCGCAGGGATCTGTTCG
>JAGRNP010000347.1 GCA_020440705.1 bacterium
CCGGCCTCTGGGCCCGCACGGACGGCATCGGCGTCTGGAAGGCCCCGGCCAACGAGGTGCTGCGCGGTGCGTTGGACCTCGAGTACCAGATGACCACCGGTGAGCAGGAGATCCTGAACCCGGTCGGCATCAACGCCATCCGCGCGTTCGGTGTCCGCGGCATCCGCGTGTGGGGCGCTCGGACCACGTCCAGCGACCCGCTGTGGCGCTACCTGAACGTCCGCCGGCTCTTCAACTACATCGAGGACTCGCTCATCGGCGGTACGCAGTGGGTGGTCTTCGAGCCGAACGACGCGAACCTCTGGGCTCGCGCGCGACGCACCGTCAACGCGTTCCTCCTGGGCCTCTGGCGCGCAGGGGCGATGGTCGGCGCGACGCCGGACGCCGGCTTCTACGTGAAGTGCGACGAGGAGACGAACCCACGGGAGGCCGTGGACGAGGGGCGCGTGACCATCGAGATCGGCGTCGCGGCGGTGAAGCCGGCCGAGTTCGTGGTCATCCGCATCGGCCAGTGGGCCGGCCCGGGCGCCGAGTAGGCGTCCGACCGGAAGCACAGTAACGACTCCAGCCAT
>JAGRNP010000348.1 GCA_020440705.1 bacterium
GAATTCTTCCGCAACTTGCCGGGGGGCACTTCCGCATGCCGAAGAGCAAGGCGGCAAGTTGCGGAAGAAATCCCCGCCTCCCCGCGGGCGTTGCATCTGTACCGAGCCCGGTGAGATCTCCACTTCACGCGGCGCGCGGAGGTGTCTGAACCCGTGCCTGGGAGCGAAGCGACACTGGCGCGGGGTCTGACACCGCAGTGCGTTTGCGGCTTGGGGTCAGACCCCGTGCCCGCGGCGCCGCTTCGCGCCACCGCATCACGGGATCAGACCCCGCGCGGCCGTTGCTCGGGACCCCAGTGGCTCGCGTACCGAGCCCGGTGAGATCTCCACTTCACGCGGCGCTGCGCACGGCCATGGGGTGATCCGCCCGAGCGTGAAGGGAAGATCTCACCCGGCTCGTCCCCCGGGGTGCGCAGCACCCCAATAGGTTCGCGGTCTTCTCCCCACGCGCTGCCAGCGGTGCTGGTTGCTCGGGACCCTTGTGGTTCGTGTACCGAGCCCGGTGAGATCTCCACTTCACGCGGCGTCGCGCACGGCGATGCGGTGATTCGTCCGAGCGTGAAGGGAAGATC
>JAGRNP010000349.1 GCA_020440705.1 bacterium
CAGGCTCTCCGGCAGGGTCTCGACCCAGGCCCGGAGCTCGTCCCGCACCCGGCGGTAGGGCGCGAGCGCGCGCTCGGGGTCGGTCTCGCCTGCGGCCAGGCGCGGCGGATCGTCGAAGGGCACGTGCCGGCGCGCGACCCCGGGCGGAAAGACCGGGCACGTCTCGTCCGCGTGCCCGCACACGGTGACGACCCAGTCGAGCGCGACGTCGCCGAGGTCCGCCAGCGTCTTGCTCACGTGCTCGCTGATGTCGACGCCCGCCTCGGCCATGACCTGAACGGCCCGCGGGTTGAGCCCGTGACGCTCGATCCCCGCGGAGACCGGCTCGAGCACGTCGCCCCGGAGCGCGCGCGCCCAGCCCTCGGCCATTTGCGAGCGGCACGAGTTCCCCGTGCACAGGAACAGGATCCGCAGCTTCCTCACCGGACCTCCGTCGGCCGAGGGTCGCACGCACCGCGGTCCGCCGCACGCCCTACGGGTGCTTGCGACGAGCGCGGTCGCGAGCGACCCTCCAGCCGGCGACCGCACGGAAGGACGTGCTCATGGCGCGCAGCCACGTGTTCGTGGCCCT
>JAGRNP010000350.1 GCA_020440705.1 bacterium
GGTGTTCCTGCCGGCCGGCACGACGGGCTCCTTCACGGTGACCGTCGACGCCGCCTCGATCGGCGGTGACGGCGTCCCGGGCAACGGCGACACGACCGACCAGGACTTCGCCCTGATCGTCTACAACGGCTCGACCGGTCCGGTCGGTCCGAACGCGTCGTTCTTCGGCAGCCCGACCTCGGGCAACGCGCCGCTCTCGGTCAACTTCACCGACACCTCCTCGGGTGGCCCGACCGCGTGGTCGTGGACCTTCGGCGACGGCGGCACGTCGAGCGCCCAGAACCCCTCCCACACCTACGTGAACCCCGGCAGCTACTCCGTGACGCTCGCGATCACGGCGCCGGGCGGGAGCGACTCGACCACGCTGACGAACTACATCAACGTGTCCGCGCCGCCGGCCCCCGGCATCGCGGACGGCAGCTTCGAGCTGCAGACGGCCGGCGCCGCTCCGACGACGCCCTGGTCGGTCAGCGGGTCGGGCCACGTCGTCAACCCGGCGGGCGGGACGACCTCCGACAGCGGCATGCCGACGAATGGCACCAACTGGGCGGAGATCTCGGGCACCAGCACC
>JAGRNP010000351.1 GCA_020440705.1 bacterium
CGTGCGGCATGCCGGCGCTCGCGCTCACGGACCACGGCGCGATGCATGGCGCGATCGAGTTCTACAAGGCCTGCCACGCCCAGGGCGTGAAGCCGATCCTCGGCTGCGAGGTCTACATCACCACCGGCAGCCGGCACGACCGGACGCCGGCGAGCGCCGGCGGGCCGGCCACGCACCACCTCGTGCTGCTCGCGCGGGACAAGACCGGCTACCGGAACCTGATGAAGCTCACCTCGAAGGCGTACCTCGAGGGCTTCTACTACCGGCCGCGCATCGACCGCGAGCTCCTGGAGGAGCACGGCGACGGCCTGATCGCGTTGACGGCGTGCCTCAAGGGCGAGGTGCCCTCCGCGCTGCTGGCCGGCAAGGAAGACAAGGCGCTGGAGATCCTCGGCTTCTACCAGGAGATCCTCGGCCGCGAGAACGTGTACCTCGAGGTGCAGGACCACGACATCGACGAGGAACGTCGCGTGGTGCCGCTGATCCGTCGGCTCGCGGAGCGCACCGGAACGAAGGTCGTGGCCACGAACGACTGCCACTACATGACGCGCGACCACGCGGAATCGCAGG
>JAGRNP010000352.1 GCA_020440705.1 bacterium
GTTCGAGGTCCGGAATGGCCCCATTGGCGATGGCGTAGTCCTCGCGCAGCGCCTCGAGTTCATGCGCATCCCCAAAGAGATCGACATAATGCCGGGCCACCTGACGCGCCGCCGCGACGCGTTCGCCGGAGATGATGATCTGACCGGTTTCGACGTCATAGGTGTTGGCGTTCAGCTCTTCCTGGAGACGCACGCGCATGTCGGCCTGACGACCGTCGTCGAGTTCGTCGTAGGAGACGCCGTAAAGTTCTTCGGCGCGGGCGTCGAGCATAGCCATCGACTCGCGGTGCAGCCAGTCGGCCGACCAGTCGGGCGCCAGATAGCCGCCATGACCCCAGATCGAACCGACCTGCTGGCCGCCCATCGACTGGTAGACCTGGCGGCCGGTCTCGATGTCCTCGCGCGTGTAGAGGACGTCGCCTTCCGCCGTAACGACGGCGGACGGCATGGGCGGTGCCTGACGGTGGATTTCACGTCCGATCAGCCCGAGCCAGCTGAACGAGACGATGAGGATCAGCGCCAGGATTGCCCAAAGTTTGCGCATTGAGCGGTCCTGCATGGGGTGTCTC
>JAGRNP010000353.1 GCA_020440705.1 bacterium
CGATCTGGCCCCCGCCGCGGGACGCCTCACGCTGACCTACCGGCCCCAGCTCCAGGCCGCCGCGGACCCCCTGGCGGACAATCACGATGAAACGCATTTCATCCAGGAAATTTCGGGGCTATTCGACTATATTGGGCAGGATGAACTCCGGCGCGGACGCTGCCTCGCCGGACCGCACATGGACGACATCGAGATCGCCCTGGACGGCGTCGCCCTGCGCACGTTCGGCTCGCGCGGGGAGACCCGCACCGCGGCCGTCGCGCTGAAGCTGGCCCAGGCGGATCTGGTCCATCGGACCCGCGGCCTGCGCCCGGTGCTGTTCTTCGACGACATCTTCAGCGAACTGGACAAGGACCGTTCCCGGGAGCTGCAGGAGCGGACGGCCGCGGACCACCAGGTGTTCATCGCCACCGCCCGGGGCGAGGACGTGGCGGGCTGGGATCCTCCCGGCCGGCTCACCTGGCGGATCGACGCCGGCCGCGTCACCCCGTCACCATGACGCCGAGACCTTCACTTTGACGACAGCGCACGACGGCAAGCACGGGCCCGAGAAGATCGGGTCGATCCT
>JAGRNP010000354.1 GCA_020440705.1 bacterium
TCGCGCAGACCGAGACGACGCCGGAACAGGCCAGCTACCTGAAGACCGCGAGCGAATCCGGCATGGCGCTGCTGTCGCTGATCGAGGATCTGCTCGATGTGACGTCGATCGAGGCGGGCCGCCTGCACCTGCGGCACGAGGAAAGCAACCTGGAAGACCTGGTCAACGGCGTCTGCGAACTGATGGCGTCGCGCGCCCATGAAAAAGGCATCGAGATCGCGGTTCATGTCGCGCCCGAGGTGCCGCGCATGATCACCTCGGACATCGGCAGATTGCGGCAGGTGCTGTTCAACCTGGTCGGCAACGCCATCAAGTTCACCGAAACCGGCGGCGTGCTGATCGAGGTGACGCGCGAGGACAAGCAACTGGCGTTCATCGTTTCCGACACCGGTCCGGGACTGAAAGAGGCCGACCAGGCCCGCATTTTCGGCGAGTTCGAACGCGCCAACAACGGCCCCACCCGCAAGCATGGCGGCGCCGGCCTCGGGCTCTCGATTTCCGCACGCATCGTCGAGGCGCTGGGCGGAGAAATCGGGGTGACCTCGACACCGGGCCAGGGAAGCACCTT
>JAGRNP010000355.1 GCA_020440705.1 bacterium
GCCTGCTGCACGCGCTCGGCGAGCGCACCGACAAGCCGATCCTGCTCAAGCGCGGCATGGCCGCGACGGTGGAGGAGCTGCTCTGCGCCGCCGAGTACATCCTCGCCGCCGGCAACCCGAACGTGATCCTGTGCGAGCGCGGGATCCGGTCGTTCGAGCCGATGGTGCGAAACGCCTTCAACCTCAACGTGATCCCGCTGCTGCGCGACCTCACGCACCTGCCGGTGATCGTCGATCCGTCGCACGCCGCCGGACGCGCCGACCTCGTGCCTGCGATCTCGATGGGCGCGGTGGCCGCCGGCGCGCACGGCCTGATCGTGGAGGTGCACCATGACCCGACGGCCGCGCTCGTCGACGGCGACCAGTCGCTCGACCTCGCCGCAGCCGCGACGATGCTCGACCAGGTCGAGCTGATCGCCCGCGCTTCCGGCCGCACGCTCGACCGCTCGCTACGCGAGGTCGCCGCATGACCCCGCCCGCCGACGACGCCCCGTATCACTATCCCTCGCGCGAGCAGATCCACGAGCTCGTCGCAGCACGTACCGGCGACCGCATCGCGATCCCGGTC
>JAGRNP010000356.1 GCA_020440705.1 bacterium
CTCCGGCAGATCGCCGAGGCGGTCCTCCGTCTCCTGCGCCAGCTCGTCGGCGTCCTGGAGCGTCCTCAGTCCGGAGATGCGCTGGTAGAGCGCGAGGCGCGACTCGATCTCGCCGACGTAGGACTCGGGGACGTGCGCCGCGACCGGCAGATCGATGAGCACCTTGCGGATCTCGCCGCGCTCCTCGTGCGGCAGCACCTCGCGCGGGCGGTTCTCGGACTTCGACTTCAGGTCCTCGACGGCCTCGGACAGCATCTCCGTGTAGAGGTCGAAGCCGACCGACGCGATGTGACCGCTTTGTTCCGCGCCCAGGAGGTTGCCGGCGCCGCGGATCTCGAGGTCGCGCAGCGAGACCTGGAACCCGGCGCCCAGCTCGCTCGCCTCGAAGATCGTCGAGAGTCGCGCCTGAGCCGTCTCCGTGAGCACGCGGTTCTTCGGGTGGAAGAGGTACGCGTATGCCTGGTTCACGCCACGGCCCACGCGGCCGCGCAGCTGGTACATCTGCGCGAGGCCGAGCATGTCCGCGCGGTCGACGATGAGCGTGTTTGCGTTCGGGATGTCGATGCC
>JAGRNP010000357.1 GCA_020440705.1 bacterium
CCTGCACTCCCTGGCCACCATCGTCTCGACCTGGGTGCTGTGCCCGGTGCTGGCGGGGGTGATCGCGGTGCCCATCTTCCTGCTGGCGGGCAAGGTGCTGAAGGTGGCCAAGCTGCACGCGCTGCGGCTCGACGCCTACACCCGCCTGGCCCTGGTGCTGGCCGGGGCCGCCGGGTCCTACAGCCTGGGCGCCAACAACATCGCCAACGTCATGGGCGTGTTCGTCGACGTCTCCCCCTTCACCGAGTTCCGCCTCGCCGACCTGCTGCACGTCTCCTCGGTGCAGCAGCTTTTCCTGGTCGGCGCCCTGGCCATCGCCGTCGGCGTCTTCACCTATTCCAAGAAGGTGATGATGACCGTGGGCGCCGGGGTGCTGCCCCTGTCGCCGGTGGGGGCCTGGGTCGCGGTGGTGGCCCATTCGGTGGTCCTGTTCCTGTTCGCGTCCGAGGGGCTGGAGCACTTCCTGGCCACCCACGGCCTGCCCACGGTGCCGCTGGTGCCGGTCTCCAGCTCCCAGGCCGTGATCGGCGGGGTGATCGGCATCGGCCTGGTCAAGGGCGGGCGCAA
>JAGRNP010000358.1 GCA_020440705.1 bacterium
CACGTAGTGTAGCCGACCGTTGAGCTCGGCCTGGCTGTCGCGCTCGCGGGCCAGGCGCCGCTGCAGCACGTAGCCGCGGCGGCTGCGCCGCTCCTGGGCGTTGGCGATCATCATGCCGAGCAGGTTGAGCGTCACGCCGTAGAAGAGGGTGCTCTGCACGAGCTTCGCCTCGATCGCATCGCCGGCCCCGATGACGACGGCGACGTAGGCGGCGAAGACCGTCCAGCCGGCAACGGTCGCGGGCAGGAAGTCCAGCCGCACGAAGGCGTAGTTGAACACGTAGGTGAAGACGATGCCGAAGAAGAGCGGCTGGATGTCGGCGTGGCCCGCCAACGCGATCTTCACCGCGAGCGCGCCGCCCACGACGACCACGTCGCCGGCGAAGAGCACCTGCTGCCAGCGCTGGTACCCGGGCAGGAAGGTGAGCCCCAGGCTGACCAGCAGGACGGGGGTCAGCACGCCGAAGACGATCAACTGGTAGGTCGCGGCATGCTCCGGATAGAACACGCGGTCGACCACGGCCCAGGCCCCGATGAAGAACAGGGCCGCCACATGGCACAGGCGAT
>JAGRNP010000359.1 GCA_020440705.1 bacterium
TCCCTTCGGGGTCGACGAGCTGATCCGCGTTCCCGTGCAGCGCCAGCTCAAGCAGGAGTTCGGCTTCCAGTCCACGGGGCTGAGCCACGACCAGCGGACCCAGTACAAGAAGGTCCCGGACGAGGCCAACATGCTCACCGGCGACCTCAGTACGGCGGAGGTGGAGTGGGTGGTCCAGTATCGGATCGCCGAGCCGGAGCTTTACCTCTTCCGGGTGCGCAACGTCGAAGAGACGTTGCGGGACCTGAGCGAGGCCGTGATGCGGGAAGTGGTGGGCGACCGCACGGTCAACGAGGTGATCACCATCGGTCGGACGGAGATCGCCAGCCTGGTCCACCAGAGGCTCCAAGAGCTCCTGACCCTCTACGAGACCGGCCTGGTGGTGGACCAGCTGGTCCTCCAGGACGTCAACCCGCCGGACCGCGTCAAGCCTGCCTTCAACGAGGTGAACCAGGCGCAGCAGGAGCTGGAGCAGAAGATCAGCGTCGCCGAGAAGCAGAAGAACGAGGCCATCCCCCGCAGCCTGGGCGAGGCTCAGCAGATGGTCGAGCAGGCGGAAGGTTACG
>JAGRNP010000360.1 GCA_020440705.1 bacterium
TCGGGGCCGAACCCGCGGCCGTGGACGACGCGTATCGCTCGCTGCGCGACGGCGTTCGCCATCCGGGGGTGCAGCCGCCGCGCAGCATCGCCGACGGTCTGCTGACCGGCATCGGCCAGAACCCGTTCGACCTGCTGCGGGCCGGCGCGGTCGAGGTCCTCACGGTCGGCGAGGACGCCATCCTGGCCGTGGCGCTCTTCTTCCTGCAGCGGATGAAGATCGTCGTCGAGCCGTCGTCGGCGACCGTGCTCGCAGCCATGCGCGCGCACCCGGCGCGTTTTGCGGGCCGGCGTGTCGGCGCGATTCTCACGGGTGGCAACACCGACCTCGCCTGGCTCGGCCGCACCACGGGCTGAGCGCGCTATCCTCCCCCCGCGCGTCCGCGGATTCCCGGGCGCATTCACCTCGACCTACCTCACATCATGCGCCCCGTCATCCTCCTCTTCGTCGCGACCTCGCTCGCCGCCCAGAACCTCTACGTCCAACCCCAGGGCTACGCCGGGGTCGAAGGCAACAGCTCGTCGGGCATCCCGTTCAGCTACGCGAGCGCCCGCGTCCAACAGTCC
>JAGRNP010000361.1 GCA_020440705.1 bacterium
TTCGGCTGGCTGATGCTCCGCGGCAGGTGCTACGACTGCGGCGCGCCAATCCCGATCCGCTACTGGCTGTTCGAGCTGTTCTTTGGAGCGCTGTTCGCTCTGGCGGGCTGGTGGTTTTGGCCAGGGTAGCAATCGCCAATTATCCCCCGGTGAATCACCGGGGACTATCTATGCTAGAATAGATCCTTTCCCGGCTCCTCACTCACGGCTCCCCTCACCAATGATCCGACTCTCCTTCTACGGCGCGGCGCAAACAGTTACTGGCTCCAAGTACCTGCTCGAAGTCGATAATACGTCGGTGCTCATCGACTGCGGCCTGTTCCAGGGCCTCAAGAAGCTCCGCGAGCTCAACTGGGCCGGCACGCCGTTCAAGCCTGGCGCGCTGGACGCGGTGCTGCTCACGCACGCACACCTGGACCACGTGGGCTACCTGCCGCGCATCGTGAAGGAGGGCTACCACCGCAAGGTGTTCTGCACGCCGGCCACCGCGAAGCTGGCCGAGATCATCATGCTCGACTCGGCCAAGATCCAAGAATACGACGCGCAGTACGCGAACAAGAAGGGC
>JAGRNP010000362.1 GCA_020440705.1 bacterium
TCCTTGCCGATCAGCACGGTGGCGCGGTCGGAAATGCCGGCGTCCTCGAGCCAGAGGCCGTAGGCGCGGGCCACCTCACCCTTGGGATGGAAATCGGCGAGCAGCGGGAAGATGATGCCGTCGAAGGTCTCGGCCCAGGCCTCGTGGCAGTAGCGGGAATCGACGCTGAGGCCGAGCAGTTGGGTGTCGAGGTCCAGGAAGTCCTCGAGCAGGGCGTCCAGCCCCGGGATCTCCTTGCTTCACGTGGGCGTGAAATCCAGGGGGTAGGACACGAGCAGGACGTTCATGTCGTCCCGGTAGTCCGACAGGGTCACCGGTTCCTCGAGGTGGCTGTCGAGGGTGAAGTCGGGGGCGAGTTCTCCGGGGCTGATCAGGGCCATGGCGGGTCCTCTCCTTGGGGTGGGGGGCGGACGGTCCGCAACATTTAAGGCCGGATGTTGCCGAATTGGCAAGCGGCGGGTTGTGCCTCCGAAATTGTGTCCGGCCCTCCCAGCGGCGACATGCCCCGACGGAATGCCCAAACAGAGCCCTCAAACCGCGGATTCCGGGCGATCAGACGCTTG
>JAGRNP010000363.1 GCA_020440705.1 bacterium
CGTGGAAAGCATGGAGGAGGCTGCCGTCGCTACCGGAGTAGACGTCGGCCGAGCCCACCATGACGCCGGCGAAGAAGTCGAAGGGCGAGCCGACGACGACGTCGTCGAAGCCGTCGCCGTTGACGTCGCCGGCGCGGTACAGCCCGATGGCATAGGCGGAGTAGCCGACGCCGCTCTCCCCGTCGAGTGTCGCGGCGGGGACCGCAGGCAGGCCATCGCCGGCGCCGAGGAAGAGGTAGACCCTCCCCACGTAGTTGTTGGCTCCGTTGGCCCCCACCATCCAGTCGCCGTAGCCGTCGCCGTTGACGTCGCCCACCCCGCCGATGCTGGCGCCAAAGAAGTCGTCGCCGCTCCCGGTCTTCGTCCAGTCTGGCGCCTCGGCCGGCCCGGTCGCTGAGCCGAGCCACAGGTATGCCTTCCCGCCCGGATAGTTGGGCGCGCCGATCAGGAGGTCGGCGAAGCCGTCGCCGTTGACGTCGCCGGCTGGGGCGCCCCTCCCGAACGCCTGGCTCGCGGCCTCACCCACGGCGGTCCAGTCTGGTGTCTCTGCCGGTCCATCAGGT
>JAGRNP010000364.1 GCA_020440705.1 bacterium
TGGAGGCCTGGGCGCGCGCGGAGGAGGATCCCGACGCCTGCGCCCTGGTCTTCGTGGCCCACTCCCTGCCGGAAAAGTTCGTGGCCGCGGGCGATCCGTACCTGTCCCAGACCCGCGCCACCGTGAGCGCCGTGCACGGCCGCCTGCGCGAGGCCCTGGCCGACCACGCCGCCTGGCTGGACCGCATGCCCGGCGGCGCCGCGCCCCTGCTGGCGTTCCAGAGCCGCGTGGGGCCCATCAAGTGGCTGGGGCCGGAGATCACGGCGGAGACCGCGCGCCTGGCCGCCGCGGGCTGCAAGCGCCTGCACGTGCAGCCGGTGAGCTTCACCTGCGAGCACATCGAGACGCTGCACGAGCTGGACATCGAGCTGAAGGAAGACGCCGAGAAGGCGGGCATCACGCACTTCACGCGCGGCGCGGCCCTGAACCTGGACGAGGGCTGGCTCGCGTCGCTGACCGATCATCTCCTGCGCTCCGCGTACCCCGCGGCGGAGGTGGCCGATGCACGCGGCTGACGGAACCCGGCGCGTGGCGGTGGCGGGCGGCGGCGTGGCCGGCATG
>JAGRNP010000365.1 GCA_020440705.1 bacterium
CGGTGAGGAACACGTTGTCGGGCTTCAGGTCGCGGTGGAGGAACCCCTTCGCGTGGGCGTAGGCCAGCGCCCCGACGAGCTGGGTCACCAGCCGAACCGCCCGCTCCCACGGGAGGCGATGGCCGTCTTCGAGGAGATCCCCGAGCGAGCGCCCGGGCAGCAGCTCCATCACGAGATATGGCAAGCCGTTCTGCACCCCGAAGTCGAGCAGCGAGACGATGTGAGGATGGGAGAGCGCGGCGAGCACCTTCGCCTCGCGCTCGAAGCGCCCGCGAAGCTCGTCGTCCTCCGCGATCGCGTCGTGGATCACCTTCACGGCCACGTCGCGGTCGAGCTGCTCGTCTCGGCACTGGAAGACGGTCGCCATCCCGCCGTGACCGAGCACCGCGTCGACGCGGTAGCGATCGCCGAGCTGGGCGCCGAGGAGCGCCTCCGCCTCCGCGGTGTGCGCGGGCTCCTCCACGTCCGGAGCACGAACCGGCTTGGAGCGGCGCTTCGCCTGATCGTAGCCGAGGGTCCGGACGCGCCGAGGCTTCGCTCGCCCCTCGCCCTGCTCGGCG
>JAGRNP010000366.1 GCA_020440705.1 bacterium
TCGAGGAAGGGCTCGTCGATGCCCGCGGCCTTGCAGACATCGAGCACGCGCGCGACCGTGCCGTACGCCGCTTCACGGTCGCCGCGGATCGAGACTTTCTGCTCGGGGTTGGCGCCGACGGCTTCGGTGACGAGCGAGCGCAGTTCCTCGATGGTCATGGCTTGCCCGGCGACGATGATGGAGCCGTCGCCGTCGACATTGATGACGATCTCGCGGAGGGCGAGCGTGATCGGGCCGGCGGCTTCGGCTTCGGGGAGGGTGATGCGCGTCTCGCGCTCGGCCTGCTGGTAGGTGGTCGCGACGAGGAAGAAGATCAGCAGCAGGAAGACCATGTCGACGATCGGCGTGAGCTCGACCTGCGGGGCGTCATCGGGCTTGGAGGAACCGATGATCATCGGGTCGCCTCGCTCGCGGTGTTGGTGTTGGGGGTGGCCGTGCGCGCCAGCGAGGGTTCGAGGACATGCTCCTCGACGAAGCCGACGGCGAGTCGGTCGAGCACGCGGGTGAGGCGTTCGACGCGCCCGCTGAGCCAGTGGTACGCGATGAGCGTGGGGATCGCG
>JAGRNP010000367.1 GCA_020440705.1 bacterium
CGTCGGTGACGTCCTTGTTGATGGCGTCCCGCATGCGCTGGGAGCCGGCCTCGGGGGCGATGGTGAAGCCCCCCTTCTTGACCCGGGCCACCTCCAGGGCGACGTCCCGGGTCAGGGTCTTCACCCGCAGGCTGGGCACCTGCACCGAGATCATCTGCCGCTCGTAGGCCTCGTTGGTGTGGCGCAGGATGGAGTTGATGAAGCTGTAGTCCCCCGCGGAGAGGCTCATGAGGCTCACGCCCTCGTAGCCGGTGGACTTGAGGCCCTCTTCGACCAGATGCAGCACCGTCTCCGGGCTGCGCTCGCGGGTGGGGCGGTAGATCATCCCCGCCTGGCAGAAGCGGCAGCCGGCGGTGCAGCCCCGCTGGATCTCCACCGAGAGGCGATCGTGCACGGTCTGAAGGGTGGGCACGACCGGGGCGGTGGGATAAGGCGCCTTGTCCAGATCCGCCACCACCCGGCGGAACACCCGTCGGTGGCCGGGCAGGAGGGGGCGGATGGCCGACAGCCGGCCGTCTTCGTGGTACTCGGGCTCGAAGAAGCGGGGCACGTACACCCCG
>JAGRNP010000368.1 GCA_020440705.1 bacterium
GTCGGCGGCACCGCCAACCTCTTCGCCGAGGCCCGCGACGCCGAGGTCGAACGCATCGTCTACGCCTCGTCCTCGAGCGTCTATGGAGATGACCCGGGGCTGCCCAAGCAGGAGGGGCGGGAGGGGCGGCCGCTGTCGCCCTACGCGCTGTCGAAGGTCATGGGAGAGGAGCTGGCGGAGGTCTTTGGCCGCTGCTACGGCCTGCGCCTCATCGGGCTGCGCTACTTCAACGTCTTCGGTGCGCGGCAAAGCCCCGAGGGCCCTTATGCCGCGGTCATCCCGCGCTTCTTCGCCGCGGCGCGTTCGGGCGAGGCGCCGGTGATCTATGGCGATGGCGAGCAGAGCCGAGACTTCACCCACGTCGATGACGCGGTCCGTGCCAACCTCCTGGCCGCGGTGGCGCCGGACAGCGCCTGCGGCCGGGCCTACAACGTCAGCGGCGGCCGGGCGGTGACCATCAACCAGCTGGCGCAGAAGGTGCGCCAGCTCGCCGGCGGTGCGAAACCGGTCTACGAGCCGCCACGGGCGGGCGACGTCCGGGCCTCGCTGGCGG
>JAGRNP010000369.1 GCA_020440705.1 bacterium
ACTTCGACTGCGGGATCGTCGTTGCCGTGGTAGGGCCGGGGGGCCGGGCGACGGAACACCCTATGCCGGACTACTGCTACTTTGCCGTCGAAGATCTCGAGCAGACCCTGGTCCGGGCCCGGGAAGCGGGGGCGACGATCGAGAAGGAGATCGACACGTATCCCTGGGGTGAGCGCTCGTTCTATGTGCGCGATCCCTGGGGCAACCCCCTTTGTTTCGTCGATGACTCCACGCTATTTACGGGCGGCCGGTTCGTACCGTAGCCGCGATTTCCGCCCACCGGAAGCAAGCTATCACGTGGTCGTTGACCATCCCCGTGGCCTGCATGAAGGCGTAGCAGATAGTCGGTCCCACGAACCGAAACCCGCGTCCTTTCAGGTCCTTGCTCATCGCCCTGGCAACCGGTGTCTCGGCTGGAATCTCGCCGGGTTCGCGGAAGCTGTTCTGCACCGGTGCTCCGCCCACCAATCCCCAGAGGTAAGCATCGAGCGAGCCATGTTCCTGCTGCACCACCAGGGTCGCCTTCGCATTGCCGATGGTTGCCGCGACCTT
>JAGRNP010000370.1 GCA_020440705.1 bacterium
CGCTTACCCGGGGCGTCAACGTGGAATGGCTGCTCAACTATCGCAGCGGCTCCTTCCTGATGCCGGTGTTTCCGGGACTGGAGACCGAATGCCGGATTCGCGGGGTCAAGTATGAACTGATCGGGCCGGGGGAGGTCAATGCAATTTATGCCACCATCGAATCGGAGAATATGGAAAGGGTGCTGCTGGAGAAGGCGCCGAAGATCGCCATCTACACCCCGCTCAACAAACAGCCCTGGGACGATGCGGTGACCATGGCGCTGACCTATGCGGAAGTGCCCTACGATAAGATTTATGATGAAGAAGTGCTCGACGACAAGCTGAGCGACTACGACTGGCTGCACCTGCACCACGAGGATTTTACCGGGCAGTATGGCAAATTTTACAGCGCCTTCCGCAATGCAGCCTGGTACCTGGAGGAGGTGCGGGTTAATGAGGCAATGGCCGCCAAGTTGGGCTATCCCAACGTCTCGGAAATGAAAAAGGCGGTGGCCCGCACCATTCGCAATTATGTTGAAGGCGGCGGCTTTGTCTTTGCGATGTGCTC
>JAGRNP010000371.1 GCA_020440705.1 bacterium
CTGCACACGCAGCCAGTCGGGCTTCTCCAGGTGATGGCGGCGGACGCTGCGGACGCGGCCCACGTCAGCGCTCGCTCAGCGTGAAGGGGCCCTCGGCCACGAAATGGCCGTCCTCGTACCCCACCTGGCAGCACTCCACGTCCACGTCGTGCTCGAAGACGAGCAGGAAGTTCTCCTCCAGGGCGCGGCTGAGGTGCTGCTTCTTCTCCTCCAGGGTGAGCAGCGGGTTGAGGTCGAAGCCCATGATCCAGGGCACCCGCAGCTGGCTTGCCAGAGGCAGCAGGTCCGCCACGTAGGCCACCACGCCCTCGCCGGTGTGGAATTCCACCACCTGCTGGCCGGGGGTGTGGCCGTGCACCGGCTGCACCATCACGCCGGGCAGGATCTCCTCGCGGCCGGAGACCAGGCGCAGCAGGCCAGCCTCCTCCAGGAGGTGGAAGTCGTCGGGACGGAAGCTCGCGCGGTCGCGCTCCGACGGCTGATGGGCCCAGCGCCAGTGCTTCTCCTGCACCCAGTGCTCGGCCTTGGGGAACACCGGCACCAGGG
>JAGRNP010000372.1 GCA_020440705.1 bacterium
CTAAAGACCCTTGCTGTCGCGGGAATCTTCTGGCAACATCCGGCGCGACCGCGGGAGATGTCCCGCTCGCGCCGTGTGACCCTCAGCCGTTCAGGTCGCCTCGACCACTACACCGGAGATCCCAGCATGGTCAATAAGATCCTCCTCGCCTTCACCCTCGCCGCGGCGATGCCCCTCTCAGCCCTGACCCTGGAGGAGTGCCCCTCCACCCCCGGCGTCGAGATCTGCGACAACGGCATCGATGACGACGGCAACGGCTTCACCGACTGCTCCGACTTCGCCTGCGTCGCCGACGACATGTGCGAGGGCAACCCCCTGACCTGCACCGACGGGGACGACAACGACGGCGACGGCTTCATCGACTGCGAAGACTACAATTGCAGCCAGAACTGCGAGACGGCGGATCTGTGCGGATCCTCCGAGGCCACCGTGGAGACCTGCTCCGACGGCCTGGACAACGATCTGGACGGCTTCATCGACTGCGACGACTTCGATTGCAGCCGCAACACCTGCGACGCGGTTCGCGCCCTGTGCGCTGACCCGGG
>JAGRNP010000373.1 GCA_020440705.1 bacterium
CGCCTCGTTCGGCCTGAGCGCGGCGGTCGTCGACAGCGGTCTGGCCGAGGTGATCTCGCGTCACGTCATCGGCGTGTTCGGTGGCTACCATCCGTGGGTCATGCTGGCGGTGATCTACCTGGTCACGGCGCTGTCGACCGAGATGCTGTCGAACAACGCGGCGGCGGCGCTCATCCTGCCCATCGCCATCGAGACCGCCGAGCGGGTGGCCGAGCTGCAGGGCATGCCGGTCGACCCGCGCCCGTACGCTGTCGCCGTGGCCATCGCGGCATCGATGAGCTTCATCACGCCGCTGGGGTATCAGACCAACCTGATGGTCTACGGTCCGGGCGGCTACCGCTTTACCGACTTTGCTCGCCTCGGCGTTCCCCTGGCGGTGTTGTGCTTCGTCGTCGCGATGGTCACCATCCCGATGGTCTGGCAGATCGTGCCCTGACTCCTGCTCCCGCATCCCCTCGCACACCATGTCCGATACCCTCGCCACCCTTCGCCGCATCCTGTCCGAACGCATCATGGTCCTCGACGGCGCCATGGGCACGATGGTG
>JAGRNP010000374.1 GCA_020440705.1 bacterium
TACGTGGCAGGGTGGGAGCGCTCATCGCTTTGGGTGCCGGCTTCAATCCGGTGCTGACGGGCAGGGAGAACATCCAGGTCAATGCGTCGGTGCTTGGCCTGAGCAAGGAGCGTATCAAGGAGAAGTTCGATGAGATCGTTGCGTTCGCCGAGGTCGGTGAGTTCATCGACATGCCCTTGCAGAGCTATAGTTCCGGCATGGCCGCGCGCCTTGGATTCTCAGTGGCGATCGCCGTGGAGCCGGACATCCTGCTCGTTGACGAGGTGCTCGCCGTTGGTGATCACGCATTCCGTTTGAAGGCACAGCGGGCCATGCGGCAGGCCATGGCGCAAGGCACCAGCGTGGTCGTGGTCTCGCACAACCTGCACGACATCAGCGGCAACACGACCCGCTGTCTCTGGTTGGAGAAGGGAACGGTGCGCATGGATGGAGATACCTCGGCCGTCAGTTCCGAGTATATGCACGCACAGACACGACGTGCGGCGGCGACCGACAGGGCGATGTTCGACTACAGCCCGAACCGGAAGGGACATGTGGTGCTCAA
>JAGRNP010000375.1 GCA_020440705.1 bacterium
CTCGGACGCGAACAGGGTGAGCACGATGGATTGCGCCACAACCACTACCCAGGCCGCGATCGGCGACAGCGGCATGATCCCGTCGCCGACGGTCATCATCACCCGTTTGGAATAGGTGAACACGCCGACGCCGATGGCCAGCGCGCCGACCAGAAAGAGCTGCTGGATGCCGGAGACGGTGTAGCCGACGAGGCTGAAATCGGTGAACGGAGAGGCCGGTACGAAGACACCCATGACGTTGGCGATGTTGTTGGCGCCGAGCGAGTAGGCCCCGAAAGCGCCGGCCAGCAGCAGGCCGATCCGGGTCAACAGATCGCGCCGCACGATGTGAAGTCTGGCATGGGCCAGGTATTTCTGCACGCCGAGGTAGATCGGCGCGGCAAGGGCAGCGGCGAGCACCGGGCAGGCCACCCAGGTCAGCACGATCTTGACCAGCGCGTTCGCATCGGTGACCGACCCGGTAAACAGTTTCCAGCCGATGATCGCGCCGACGATCGCCTGGCCGGTCGAGACCGGCAGACCGGCCTTGGTCATCAGATAGACG
>JAGRNP010000376.1 GCA_020440705.1 bacterium
GTTGCGGGCGATGAGGTCGATCAGGCGGGCGGTGGCGGCGGGGGCCAGGCTGCTGGCGGCGACGGCCGGAGGGTCCTGCTCCATCGCGGCGAGCAGGTCGGGGTCGCCCGCGTGGGCGGCGAGCATGGCGTGCTTGACGCACTCGGCCAGGCCGGCGCGGAGGTGGCGGGGGGGGAGCGAGGCCAGGGCGGCTGTGTCGGCTAGGACCGCCTTGGGCTGGTGGAAGGTGCCGGCCATGTTCTTGAGCAGGCGGGCGTCGGGGGTGAGCAGGTTGGCGGCGGTCTTGCCGCCGATGGCGGCGTCGACCATGGCCAGCAGGGTGGTGGGGCAGTGGACGATGTCGATGCCGCGCCGGTAGATGGAGGCGGCAAAGCCCGCCAGGTCGCCCACGACCCCGCCGCCGAGGGCGACGATGGCGTCGGTGCGTTCGAGGCGTGCGGCGGCGGCGGCCTCGACGATGGCCTGGGCGGTGTGGAGAGACTTGTTGGGCTCGGAAGCGGCGACGCTGTGGCGGGCGGCGCGGAGGGAGGCGGCCGCGAGGCT
>JAGRNP010000377.1 GCA_020440705.1 bacterium
TAATCCGGCTCTTCTTTTCCTTCCGGCCGACCTTTTTTATATCGGCGACGAAGGATAGATATTCCATCACGGTCATGTCGTTATAGAGCGGGGGATTCTCAGGCAGATATCCGATCACGCGCTTTGCCTGGAGCGGCTCGTCGAAGATGTCGATGCCCTCTATATGGACAGTCCCCTTCGTCGGCGGCATGTATCCCGTAATGATACGCATGGTCGTCGTCTTGCCCGCGCCGTTAGGGCCGAGAAAACCCAGCACATCCCCCCTTTCGAGCTGAAAGGAAAGATTCTCCACAGCGGTCAGGTTGCCATACCTCTTGGTTAGATTGTGGACGTAAACCATATGGGTCGAAATTCCGGGCCCCCGCCGTATTCAAAGGGCGCACGCTCCATTACGGAAACTATAGAATAACCGCCGCCGAATCCTATTCCAAACTCAAATTCATGCCTTCCAGCTCTACTCTCATAATACTACCGGCAGCGCTTAATGCGCGATATTTTTCAAAACCGACATTCTTCGTCTTCAACTTGCCGGAGAGCAGTAT
>JAGRNP010000378.1 GCA_020440705.1 bacterium
CATGGCCGTCTCCAGCTGCCACACGGGCGTGCTCTGCTTGTCGCGCGGATCCACGGTCTTGCCGTTGCGGATCAGCGGCAGGTCCAGCACGCCCTTGGCGGCGCGCAAGGCGTCGCGCACGGCGGGCAGGTGGAGCCAGAGGGAGTTGGTGTTGAAGTAGCGGTGGCGGGTCACGTCCTGGAAGGCGTCCAGGTCGTCGTCGGGGCACTGGGCCAGCTCGCGCAGCATGAGTCGGCCGTCGCGGCGGCGGGCCAGGTGGCCGCCCTTGCGGTCGGCGGGCGTGCGGTCCGCGCACTCCATGAGGAACGGGGCGCCGGACGCGGCGAACCAGCCCAGCAGGCCCGGCTCGATCACGGCGCCCAGGTTGTCGCTGTTGCTCACGAAGGCATAGCGGTAGCCGCCGTCCACCAGGTCGTCCAGCAGGCCGGTGGTGAGCAGGGCGGTGTAGAGGTCGCCGTGGCCCGGCGGGCACCAGGTCAGCGACGGATCGGCCGGATGCTCGGCCGTGGCCAGGTCGTCGCGGCGGATCTTGGGCACCTTG
>JAGRNP010000379.1 GCA_020440705.1 bacterium
ACCGCTTCGGGGAGTTCCGCTTCAAGGTCTACGTGACGTACGGCCCGTGAAGGCGGGCGCAGTGGCGCCTTTCGTCCTCGGGGGCGCTTCGGCAGAATGCGGTCGCGATGCCGACCGCCGACCGCCCGAGCCCCGACGTGACCCTGTGGCTCGAACGAGCCCGGCAGGGGGACGCGCAGGCGCTGGAGCAGGCCCTCGAGCATCTCTACGCCGAGATCAAGTCGATCGCACAGGCCCGCATGCGGGCCTTTGCGCCCTCGCACACGCTGCAGCCCACGGCCCTGGTCAACGAGGCCATGCTCCGCCTCGTCGGACGCTCGACGCCTTGGGAGAGCCGAGGGCACTTCCTGGGCGTGGCCGCACGCGCGATGCGCTCGATCCTCGCCGATCACGCCCGCGCCCGCGGCGCGCAGAAGCGTGGAGGCAACCGCAAGCGTGAGCCGCTGGACGCCGCCGTGGCCTGGTTCGAGGAGAACCGCGTGGACCTCCTGGCGCTCGACGACGCCCTGAAGCGCTTCGCGCAGCTCGACGCCCGTGCCG
>JAGRNP010000380.1 GCA_020440705.1 bacterium
CCACCGTGCTGCCATCGGTCATGGTTTCGGTCTTGCCGAAGAGGCCCTTCCAGCTCGGCCCGGTGGCATCGACACCGGTGGTGGTGTGGCAGGCGTTGTAGCCTTGACGCTTGTAAACTCGCTCCCCGCAGGCGGCCATGCTTTCACCGGCCTCCATCTCGAGCTTGCCCGCGTCGCGCAGGGCTTGCTCGAACATGTCGGGCTCCAAGACCTTCACAACCCCGGCCATGGAAGAGTGGCGGTCGCCGCAGTACTCGGCGCAGAAGATGTTGAACTCGCCCACCCGGGTGGCCTCAAACCACATGCTCGTGTAACGACCGGGGACGGCGTCTTTTTTGACGCGAAAGGCCGGGATGTAGAACGAGTGAAGCACATCGTCGGAAGTGATCGTGAGCCGCACTGGCTTGCCCTTGGGCACGATCAGCGTGGTAAGCGGCTCTTCGGTGTTGGAGGTCAGGCGGACGCCCGGATAGTCGGGGTATTCCACATCCCAAAACCACTGGTGCCCGGTGACGCGGATATTGATCGCATCCTGGGGCG
>JAGRNP010000381.1 GCA_020440705.1 bacterium
TTGGCGATGCTTACCGTGAAAGGGTTGGTGGTGGCGGCGGCGAATCCCACCCCCCAGGCGCCGATCACCAGCGCCAGCCCGTAAATCCGGTCATAGCCCATCTCCCGGGCGACCCGCAGAAATATCGGCACCAGCGGAATGAACTCCTCCCCCATCCCCAGCAGCGAGCCCCCCGCCCCAAGAACCGTCATGATGACGATCGTCAGCAGGGTATCCGATCTGCGGAAGATGGCCATCAGCCGCTGGATGGCGGCGGAGATGACCCCCGTCGCCTGGAAGATGCCGAAGACGCCCCCGATGATGAAGATGAAGAAGATGATGTCGGACGACTCCTCCATGCCCCTGGGGATGGCGCGCAGAAAACCGATCAGGCTCACCGGAGTGGCTTTGCCCGTGATCTCCTCCCCCAGGAGTATCCCCGTGGGCGTGATGACCTTGTCCACCGGTTGGAAGGTGCCGGCCTTGACGATGGTCCGCTCGTGTCCGCCGATATCGCGGGTCTCCCGCTGGTATTCTCCCGAGGGAACCAGGTAGGTGAGC
>JAGRNP010000382.1 GCA_020440705.1 bacterium
GACCGCCTCGCGCGCTATGCTTCGTCGCGACCATGAGCGACGTGTCCTCCTCGGATCCGATGCTCGGCGCGCGCGTCAGCCAGACGGCGACGCTCGACGCCGGCGCAGGCCCGGTGACCGCCGCCGATCCGAGGACCGCGGCGACCTTCGAAGTGCTGCCCGACGCGGGCGGCGAGCCGCACCCGGAAGCCGCGCTCCACGCCGGGGACTCGCTCGGGCGCTTCGTGGTGCGCGCGGAGCTGGGGCGCGGTGGCATGGGGATCGTGTATGCGGCCGAGGACACGACGCTCGGCCGCGAGGTGGCGCTCAAGGTGCTGCCGACGAGCGACGAGGAGCCGAAGAGGAGGCTCATGCGCGAGGCGCGGTCGGCCGCGGGCCTCACCGATCCTGGCATCGCCACGGTCTACGACGTCGGCGAGGAGGCGGGCCGCGTGTTCATCGCGATGGAGCTCGTGCGCGGCAGGACGCTGCGCGCGCTGCTCGACGCGAGGCCCGCGGGCGATCGCGCGCTGCCCGTCGCCGACGCGCTGCGCATCGGG
>JAGRNP010000383.1 GCA_020440705.1 bacterium
TGGCAGCAACCGGTTGAGCATGCGGACCATGTGGTCGACCACCTCGTTGACGTCCACCGCCTCGAGGCGAGGCTGATCTCGTCGACTAAAAGCCAGAATTTGGCGGGTCAGGTCGGCGGCCCGCTCGCCTGCTTTTTGAATCTCTTCGGCGTCAGCCCGGCTCTGGGGATCCTCGAGCTCGGCGCAGAGGATGCTCGAATAGCCGAGAATGCTGGTGAGCATGTTGTTGAAGTCGTGGGCGATGCCTCCGGCCAGTCGACCCAGGGCTTCGAGCCGTTGGGCTTCGCGAAATCGGTCGCGGGTCGCCAACATTGCCTCGGTGACTCGCTTGCGCTCGATAGCATGCAGCAGCACACGACGCAGCACGGTCGCCTTGGCGCTGTCCTTCACAAGATAGTCCTCGGCTCCTTCGCGCAGAGCGGCGATGGCCATGCGTTCGTCGTCAAAACCCGTCAGGACCACGATCGGTATGGAGGGAAACTGGGCTCGCAAAGTGGAGACGCCGCCCAGACCCGTCGCGTCGGGCAAGGAAAGGTC
>JAGRNP010000384.1 GCA_020440705.1 bacterium
GCTGGGGATCGTCGGCCTGATACTGGCGGTATTGGTCTCCTACATGCTCGGCCGCCGCCTGAGCAAGCGACTCGAAACCTTGCACGCCGGAGCCCGAGCCTTCACCGCGGGCCAGCTCGGACATCGTCTACCGGTTCGACATCGTGACCCGATCGGACGACTACAGGAGGCCTTCAACCAGATGGCCGAGACGCTGCAGAGCAAGGAGGCCGATATCCAGCGTCACATCGACCGACTCAACGAGTCGGTCAATGACGCGCAGGCCGCGAATCGTGCCAAGACCGAGTTCCTGGCCAACATGAGCCATGAGATCCGCACCCCTATCAACGGTGTGCTGGGGATGACCGAGCTACTCCTGCACAATGGCCTGGACGAGGAGAGCGAGCGCTTCGCGCGCGCCATCGAGAGCTCGGGACGGACCTTGCTGGCGGTCTGCAACGACATCCTCGACCTCTCCAGGATCGAGGCCGGCCAGCTTGATCTGGATCTCATCCCCATCGATCTGCGCGAGCTGGTCGAGGACATGGGCGAGATG
>JAGRNP010000385.1 GCA_020440705.1 bacterium
CCAGGAGACCCGGCTGCACACCGGCGGCGGCATCGGCTTCTCCTGCTGCCCGTACCGCGTCGACTACGGGCGCCTCGTCTACCAGACGCGGGCGGCCGTCGGCGGCGACATCAACGGCGATGGCCTCGACGACTACGCCCTGCGCTCCGTGGTGCCGGCCGGCGGCGAGATGCTGATCATCTTCGGCCGCCGCGACCGCGCCATCCCCACGACGGCCCAGCTCCTGGCGGGCCAGGGCGGCTACGCCATCCGCGGCACCCCGACGGCCATCGAGGGGGACGCCGCCATCGCCGACATGAACGGCGACGGCTACGACGACATCGTCGCGGTCTACAGCGCCGCGGACTTCATCGAGTTCCCCCGGGCGGGCCGCCTGATCGTCGTGTACGGCGGGCCGAACGCGCCCCCGGCCACCTTCCCCGAGATGCTGCAGCGGCGGGCGGGCTACCAGGAGCCGGGCCCCGTGGCGGGCGGGTACTTCGGCGCGTCCGTGGACGTCGGCGACGTGAACGGCGACGGCCTGGCCGACGCCGT
>JAGRNP010000386.1 GCA_020440705.1 bacterium
CGCCGAGAGGGCGGCGCCACAGTGCACGCAGGGGGTCTGGGAGATGCTGCTCACCGAGTGCTCACGCGGCGTGTTTCCGGTCCCGCAGAAGTTCTGCCATTATATGCGCCGATTCGGCCATGGAAGGAAGGTCCACCGTCGCCACCTGTCCCGCATGCGCGGCGAGCGTCGCCGAGTCGAACCCCGTCTGCCCCACCTGCGGCTTCGACCGCAGCGGCGGTCCCCAGCCATTCGAACGGGGCACGGTGCTCGAGGGGCGCTATCGCATCGACGTCGAGGTCGGCCGGGGCGGCATGGGTGTCGTCTACCGGGGCACCGATCTGACCCTGAGCCGGCCGGTCGCCATCAAGGCGATGCGGGTCTCGGGCGCCGACGCGGGCGTGCTCGCGCGGTTCATGCACGAGGCCCGGGCCCTCGCCAGCGTCGAGCACCGCAACCTGGTGCCGGCCTACGCGATCGGGCAGGAAGCCGGCGTCTACTACATGGTGATGAAGTTCGTCGAGGGCCGGACCCTGGACGAGGTGCTCAAGGTCG
>JAGRNP010000387.1 GCA_020440705.1 bacterium
GGGGTGCTACGCACCCCAGGGGAGGAGCCGGGGAATTCTTCGACGAATCGCCCCGGGGCGCGCGCGCACTTCCGGAGATGATCGGCGATTCGTTGAAGAAATCCCGGGCTCCGTACGCGAGCCACGGGAATCCCGATCTGCGAGCCTCGTCCACACCCCAAGGCACGAGCCGGGTGAGATCTTCCCTTCACGCTCGGGCGGACCACCTCATCGCGGTGCGCGCCGCCGCGTGAAGTGGAGATCTCACCGGGCTCGGTACAGCAAGCCACCGCCCATCCACCCACCCCGCGCAAGACGCGCACGTGCCGCTTCGTCGGGCTAGAAGGTCGGCGTGCTGCCCGAACGGGCCGATGTCGTGATCCTGGGAGCCGGCTTGGCCGGGGCCTCGACAGCGTGGCATCTCCTTCGGGAAGGCATCTCGGACATCATCGTCCTCGAGCGTCGCGCGGCACCGGGGCTCGAAGCCTCAGGCCACAACGCGGCCATCCTCCGACTCCCCGAGTCCCCACCGCAGCTGGCGGACTGGGCCCGC
>JAGRNP010000388.1 GCA_020440705.1 bacterium
CGGCTGGTCGGCCGGGGCGTTTTTGGTGGCGAACCAGTAGACGCGCTCGTGATCGACGGGCAGCAGGCCAAAGCGCGAACCGCAGCCCCACGACTCGCCGGCGCGCAGGTTAGCCGTGGGGAAAGGGGTGATGGCTCGCCAGGCGGTGTAGCCGGAATAGCGCGGCGGCGTGCGCCCGAACATCTGCGCTCGGACCGCCGAGTGAATACCATCCGCGCCGATGAGGGCGTCGGATCGCGCCGTCTGCCCCCCGGCGAAGCGGGCGGTGACGCCGTCGCCGTCCTGGTCGAAGCCGGTGCATTCGTGGCCCAGGTGGAGGGGCGTATCGGCCAGCGCCTCGGTCAGCATCGCCAGCAGTTCGGCCCGGTGGACTATGCGCACAGCCGCGCCGAAGCGCTGCTCGATCGTGGCCGACGGCAGTTGGGCCAGGATATCGCCGCGCGGGTTGCGGGTGGCTACCAAGGGCGCGACCATGCTGATCGCGGCCAGCGCCTCGCCCAAACCCAACTGGCGCAGCACTTTGATGGCGTT
>JAGRNP010000389.1 GCA_020440705.1 bacterium
TCCCCCACGCCTTCCTGGGCTTCCCCATGTTCGACCCAGCGCACGGCCTGGAGAAGAGCCTGGAGATGGTGGTCTATGTCGCGGTGGCCATCGTGACGGGCGTGCTGGTCGACCGTGAGCGCGCCGAGCGCAGGGAGCAGGTGCGCCTGGCGGGGCGCCTCAAGCTGGCCCTGGAGGAGCGTGAGCGCATCGCGGATCAGCTCATCCGCAGCGGACGGCTGACCGCCCTGGGCGAGCTGACCGCGGGTATCGCCCACGAGATCCGCAACCCCCTGCACGCGCTCCGGGGGACGGCGGAGATCCTGGGAGACGAGCTCCCTCCCAGCGGCCCCGGCCGCGACATGCTGGAGCGGCACATCGGCGAGATCGACCGACTCAGCCGGGTCCTGGATCGCTTCCTGGCCTTCGCTCAACCCTCCCGGCCGGCGCTGGTACCCCTTGACCCCGCACTGGTGCTTCGGAGGGCGGTGGGCCTCGTCTCTGCACAGGCCCGCAGGGATGGCGTGGACGTGGAGCTCACCTCGGTGGAGG
>JAGRNP010000390.1 GCA_020440705.1 bacterium
GGCGGATCTCCAGCGGCATGGTAAACAGCCGGGCATTCTGATAGGGCTGGGAAGGCTGCTGGGTAATATCCAGCACCGTCGTGAACATCCCACCGCCTCCCTGCACCTCCCAGCGATAATGATACACCGGCCGGCCGATGCGGTAAATCCATTGGGCAAAGAACCACTCGAGATCCCGCCCGGAAACCGCCTGGCAGAGCGCCTGAAAATCGGCAGTTGCCGCATTGTGATATAGAAACCGGGGATCGGTGGCATAGGCGTGCAGGGCGCTGAAAAATACTTCATCGCCCAATATGCCCCGGAGCATATGCAGCACCCAGGCGCCCTTGTCGTAGACCGTATCGCCGAACAGCACCCGCACATCGCTGGTATCGGCGATGTAAACGCTGCCGTCAAAAGCCCCGAGATCCTGTTCCCGCATAAACCGGCGGTAGGCCTCCCCGCCCTGCTGTGCCTCCACCCACAACGCCTCGGCATAGGAGGCAAATCCTTCATTGAGCCAGATATCCGGCCAGCGGCGCGGGGTGAT
>JAGRNP010000391.1 GCA_020440705.1 bacterium
GCCCTCTCGGGATTCGAGGAAGGCGCCGACTATCCGCTGCGCTATACCGTCTTCGGGTCGAAAATTCCCGGAGTCTACAACCTGGGCGGCGATCTGCCCCTTTTCGCCCGGATGATCCGGTCCAGCGATCGCGAAGGCCTCCGGCGCTATGCCTATGCCTGCGTCGAGCCCTTGCATTTCCGAGCCGTCAACCTGGGCCTGCCGGTCATCGGCATTTCGCTGGTGCAGGGCGACGCCCTCGGCGGCGGCTTCGAATGCGCCCTGGCGGACGATGTCATCATCGCCGAGCGGAGCGCCAAGTTCGGCCTGCCCGAGATTCTGTTCAACCTGTTCCCGGGAATGGGCGCTTACAGCTTCCTGAGCCGCCGCATCTCGCCGGCCCAGGCGGAACGCATGATGCTCAGCGGGCGGATCTACAGCGCCGAGGAGCTCTACGAGATGGGCGTCGTCGACATGGTGGCCGAGGACGGGGCCGGCGAGGACGCGGTCTACGACTATGTCGAGCGAGTCGACCGCGTCTTCGAAGG
>JAGRNP010000392.1 GCA_020440705.1 bacterium
TGGCCATCCTCGGCATGGTGGGCCTGCTGCGGGGTGCCGGCGCCATCGACCTGTTCTCGGCGGTCGTCGGCCCCGTCACCGAGCCCCTCGGCATGCCCGCGGAGGCGCTGCCGATGGCGCTCTTGCGGCCGCTCTCGGGCTCGGGTGCGTCGGGCGTGATGATGTCGATCCTCACGGAGCACGGCCCGGACAGCTACGTCGGGTACCTCGTGTCCACGATGCAGGGCTCGACGGAGACGACGTTCTACGTGCTGGCGGTCTACTTCGGGTCCGTCGGCGTCAAGCGCGTGCGCCACGCCATGTTCGCCGGGATCGTCGCCGACACCGTGGGCGTGGTGGCGGCCATCGTCGCCGTGTCCATCTACTTCACGTACAAGGGGCTGTGGTGATCGGCCTGTTGCTCGTACCCGCCTGCTCCGCCGCCCCCAGCGAGGTGACGGTGGAGGTCTACGCTCCCTGGCCCGGCGCCTCCGTCGACGAGATCGAGCAGCAGCTGGCGATCCCGCTCGAGAAAGCCATCGGCGAG
>JAGRNP010000393.1 GCA_020440705.1 bacterium
AAGAAGCTGGAGAAGGATGGCGACATCGGCCAGGACGAGAGCCGCTCGCTCGCCGACCAGGTGCAGAAGGCGACCGACAGCGCCGTCAGCGACATTGACGGCATTGTCGCCGTCAAGGAACAGGAAATAATGCAGGTGTAGGTTCGCTCGAGCCGTGCCTTGGAGGGGCGCTGATGTCGACGACGACCGCGATCAAGAGTGGAGCCGCTGAGCGGCCGCGGTTGCGCATTCCCAGCCATCTGGGAGTGATCATGGACGGCAACGGGCGCTGGGCCCAAGCCCGGGGCAAGCCCCGGACCGACGGTCACCTCGCCGGCGTGCGGTCGCTGCGGCAACTGGTGCGGCTCTGCATCGAATATGGCATCGCCCACCTCACCGTGTTCGGCTTCTCGTCCGAGAACTGGCGGCGGCCGCCTCAGGAAGTGAACTTCATCTTCGGCCTGCTCCGCCGCTTCGTGGCGTCGGACCTCGAGACGCTGATCAGCAACAACGTGCGCGTTCGGATCATCGGCGGACGGGAGGGGCT
>JAGRNP010000394.1 GCA_020440705.1 bacterium
TCGCGTCGGTGCTGCTGCCGCTCGGCGACGGCGTCGGCCTGGCAGTGAAGCGCAAGCCGACGATCCGCGAGATGGGGGGACCGTTCTGACGCCGGTCAGTACTTGACCGAGCAGCCGTACGGCTTGGTCGTCGACGGATCGGGCGCTCTTCCTGCGGCGAGGGCGGTGAGGGCGGCGTCGACGTAGTTCTCCTTCCCGCCGCTCATGGCGCCGGCGTCGATCGCACCGTTGTAGGCCACCTTGCCGTTCTTGTCGACGACGATCATGTGCGGCGTCGTCTTGGCGCCGTAGGCGTGCCCGACCGCGCCGTTCGAATCGACGAGAATCCGGTAGTCGATCCCCTGCTTCGAGGCGTACGCCTTCTGGTCTGCGGAGGAGAGGAAGTCGCCGTGGCTCAGGTTCGTGCTGTTGATCCCGATCCAGATCGCCTCCGGGTGCTTCGCTTCGGTGGCGATCATCGTCTTCGCCTCGGCGTGCTTGCGCGAGAACGGGCAGTTCGGATTGATCCACTCGAGGACCACCG
>JAGRNP010000395.1 GCA_020440705.1 bacterium
CGCGGGCGGGAGACCAGCTGCCCATTGAATTCGCTCTGCTGGATTACACCCCGGAAGAATGGACCCCCATCGACAGCCTGGCGATCGAGTGTGAATTCCGCTGGTATCTCACGGGCCGGTTCCCTGTCATCTGCCTGCCGGAGCTGGCCCGCCGCACTCTGGGCGATGGCCCGCTGTACCGCGAGTTCCTCCTGGGGGAAGCCGATGCCGAAAGCATCCTGCCCCGGGACTTCTACCCCGAGCGGCAGACCACCACCATCGAGCCGGTCGGTTCGGCCCTCAACGACCCCGACAGCCATACTGGCAGCAACAACTGGGCCGTGGCCGGGCGGTTTACGGCATCCGGCGGGCCGATGGTCGCCAGCGATCCGCACATTGCCTTCGAAGCCGTTTCCTGCTGGTATGAAGCCCGCCTGTCGGGGGCCGGGTATCAGGTCGCGGGAATGGCTTACGCCGGCATGCCGGCGATCATGTTCGGCCGCAATCAGCACGTCGCCTGGAGCATCACCAATAATATCTG
>JAGRNP010000396.1 GCA_020440705.1 bacterium
CACCGCTATGTCAACCGCCGGCTGATCCACGAGGACGAGGCCTGGCAAGAGGTGATGCAGGCCCCTTCGGCGGAAGAGGCGCACGAGATCGAGGGGCCGCAGGGCGAGCTGGACGTGCACCGCATGGACTGCGTGGACTGCCACAACCGGGTGGGACACCGCTTCCGGGATCCCGCGTACGCCATCGACGAGGAGCTCCGCCTGGGCGAGCTGCCGGCGGACCTGCCCTACATCAAGGCCCGTTCGCTGGGCGCGCTGACCGGCAACTACAACGACGAAGAGCAGGCCATGCGGGCGATCCGCCGGCACCTGGTCAACTATTACGAGCGCTACTTCCCGGAGCTGGCCGAGACGCGCGACCAGGAGATCGAGGCCGCGGTCGCGCGGCTGCAGGAGCTCTACCGGACCAACATCCACCCCGGCATGAATGTGGGCTGGAATCCCTACCCGGACAACATGGGGCACCGCGGCGACACCGGCTGCTTCCGCTGCCACAACCCGGACATGCAGGACGAGACCG
>JAGRNP010000397.1 GCA_020440705.1 bacterium
AGTTTTGGGGCGGAGGACGACGCGGCGTAACGGCACGGTAGGCCTACAGCCGGCCGAGCTTGTCTTGCAGCTTGGCGTTTTTCTTGTCGACGCTCTCGCGCATGGCCTGCTTGTGCTCGCGCATCTTGGCCGCCAGCGCTTCGTCGCCCACCGCCAGAATCTGCGCCGCCAGTACCGCCGCGTTATGGGCGCCGAAGTTGCCCACCGCCACCGTCGCCACGGGCACGCCCGGCGGCATCTGCACCGTCGCCAGCAGGGCGTCCAACCCGCCCAGGGGCGTGGCGTCCATGGGCACGCCGATCACCGGCAGCGAACATGCCCCCGCGCAAACGCCCGCCAGATGGGCCGCTCCGCCGGCCGCCGCGATGATCACGCCGAATCCGTTTTTCTCCGCGTCGCGGACATAAGCGATCGTCTCGTCCGGGCTGCGATGGGCCGACAAAACGCGCACGTCGTGTTCGATGCTTAGGGCCTTCAACTGCTTCACGCACGCCGACATGGTGTCGAAATCCGAATCGG
>JAGRNP010000398.1 GCA_020440705.1 bacterium
CCGCCGCACAATGCCGCCGAGCTGATCGATGCGGCGCGCCTGCTGATCGAAAAGCCGAAGGCAACGACAGCGGAACTGATGGATTTCGTGAAGGGGCCGGACTTCCCGACTGGCGGCGTCATCGTCGAGCCATATGAATCCATGCTCGAAGCCTATGAGACGGGACGCGGCAGCTTCCGCATGCGCGCGCGCTGGAATGTCGAGGATACGGGCCGGGGTACTTACCAGATCATCGTCACCGAGATCCCCTACCAGGTCCAGAAATCGAAGCTTCTCGAGAAGCTCGGCGAACTCATCGAGGCGAAGAAGCTGCCGCTGCTGGACGATGTCCGCGACGAGTCGGCGGAGGATGTCCGCCTGGTTCTCGTGCCGCGCTCCAAGACGGTCGAGGCGGACGTGCTGATGGAAAGCCTGTTCAATGTCTGCGACCTTGAAACGCGCTTCAGCCTCAACATGAACGTGCTGCACAAGGGTGCGCCGCAGGTCATGGGCCTGAAGGATGTGCTGCAGGCATAT
>JAGRNP010000399.1 GCA_020440705.1 bacterium
TCCGTAGTCAGATGCTCTATCCAGTTGAGCTATGGGCGCACGATTTCGTGCTCGGTCGCCGGGTCGGTGCCGACGAGGAAGTGGCGGAGAGGGAGGGATTCGAACCCTCGGTGAGTTTCCCCACACACGCTTAGCAGGCGTGCGCCTTCAGCCACTCGGCCACCTCTCCCTGGTTCTGGCGGAGGGCGAGGGATTCGAACCCCCAAGGGCTCGCGCCCGGCGGTTTTCAAGACCGCTGCCTTACCAATTAGGCTAGCCCTCCCGAGGCGCGACATCAGCCGCATCTGGCCTGGGCGAGGGGACGCCAACCGCTCAGCGGTAACGCACGGTACTATCTGGTCTTCCGTTTGTCAAGGCGACCGGGTGCCCTTTTTCGCCGCCTCTGGCACGCCTTCAGCGGCGGCGGGAAAGATCGAGCCCGAGCCGCGCCGCCCGGGTCGTTCCGCCCACCTTCAGTCCCAGGCCGACACGCCCGTCGTCGTCCCGCAGGGACTCGGCCAGGAACGAGAACGCCCC
>JAGRNP010000400.1 GCA_020440705.1 bacterium
GGGAGACCGCCACGAGCCCCGTCGTCATCCAGCTGTGCGTCAGGATCACGAGCCAGCCGCGGTCGCTGAGCCACAGCCGTCGCGGGCGAAACCCGCCCGTGAGCTCGCGACCCGCTCGCCAGCGGCAGGCGCCCGCGCGCGCGTCGAGCAGCGCGAAGCTGAAGTGATCCTGCTCCGTCCCCGGCGGCCCCAAGAGCCGCGTCACCCTCGCGCGCGCCTCGGTGTCGGCGCGCTCGGGCGCGGGCGCGTTGTCCGGAGTCCTCGCCTCGGCACGCCACGCGCCGTCGGGCGAGCGCGCCACGAGGTCGGGGTAGGCGACCGCCGTCACGCGACGAGTGTAGTACCCCCACGCGTCCCCGCGGCGCGGCGCGTGGTGTGACGCGCGACGGCCTGCTAGGGTCCGGTCCCATGGCGCAGGCACCCGGAGCGCCGCCGGAGCGTGTGTCCTCGCGCGAGCGCGACGCGTCTCCGCAGCGGCGACGCGCGCCTTGGCTGCGGCGCGGCGCGCTCGCGGTC
>JAGRNP010000401.1 GCA_020440705.1 bacterium
CTCGAGGAACGGCTCGCAGACGTCGCTCGGCATGCCGATGCGGTCGAAGTCGCACAGCTGCTGCGTGTTGTCCAGCAGGCGGATGACGGCGCGCTCGCCGTAGCTCGTCGGAAGGGTGCTGATGCGCAGATCCACGGCGCGGCAGCCGGAGGCGTCATCAGAGGCTGATCGCGCGGGCGGTCCGATGGTCACCGTCGCCCGGCCGTCCTGGGGGATGCGGCGCTCGGCGATGTCCATCCGGCCCATGACCTTGATGCGCGAGACGACGGCGCCCGTGACGGTGCGCGGCAGCTCGCGCACCGTGTGCAGGACGCCATCGAGCCGGTAGCGCACCAGGGCGCGATCATCGAGAGGCTGGATGTGCACATCGCTCGCGCTGCGGCTGAGCGCCTCGAAGAGGATCGCATCCACGAGCCGGATCACCGGGCCCTTGCCCTCCGTGCTCAGCAGGTCCCGGTCGGCCTCCGTCAGCAGGCGATCGATCTCATCCGCGGCGCCGGCGATCGGAGTCTG
>JAGRNP010000402.1 GCA_020440705.1 bacterium
AAGGGCTCCGAACCCGGAACCACCGCGGTGCTGGCCCGGACGGACCGCCTGCTGCAGGAGGTCCGCGCCGCCTGCGAGCGGGGAGGAGTTCCGCTGGAAGGCCTCGATCTGGCCACGATCCACGGCGCCAAGGGACGTGAGTGGCCGCGGGTGATCCTCTACGGCGTGGACGAGGGGCTGGCTCCGCATGCGGCATCGCTCAAGACGGGCGGACTGGAAGCCGAGCGGCGCCTGTTCTACGTGGCGTTGACGCGGGCGAGGGAGCGGTTGGAGATCGTCTGCACCAGGGGCAGGGAGAGCCGCTTCCTGGGGGAGGCCGGCATCCGGGTGCTCTCCGCTGGACCGGCGCGCTGACCCTGAACGAGGATCCACGCGGCGCCGGTGATCAGGGATGCCTCCGCTGCGTCGGCGGGGACGGCGACAGCGTGGGAAAAAAAGGCCCCGGCCATCTGGCCAGGGCCTTGTTCTTGGTAGCGGGGACCCGTTGTGAAGTCCAACAGACGGATTCC
>JAGRNP010000403.1 GCA_020440705.1 bacterium
GCCGCCGGCCTCATACGCGCGTCCCGGCTGATGGTGCCATGCGACGATTCGCGTCAGGTCCGGCGGGAGGTTCCAGAGCGAGAGCACATGGGCGCCAAGGACCGCGTGGTCGAAGCCCAGGGTGACGCGCTCGCAAAGATGGACCTCGTCGGGCGTCTCGAGCTGCGCGGGGCTGAGCGTCGAGTAGTCGAGCTCGCCGGTCTGCAGGATCAGGAGCTTGCCGAGGTCGTGCATCAGGCCCGCGAGGAACGCGCGGCCGACGCCCCGGAAGCGCCACTCGGTCCCGAGCACACGGGCGATCGCCGCGACGCCGGCGCTGTGATCGCGAATTCGCTCGCCGATGCCGCCAACGTCAGCAAAGAGGCCCATGGTCGCGATTCCGGCGACGAGCTCCTGCACCGTCTTCGTGCCTAGCCTCACGATCGCTTGCTCGAGAGACGTGTAGGGCTGGCGCGGCCGGAACATGGGCGTGTTCGCGACGCGCAGGAGCTTGCCCGCGAGTACCG
>JAGRNP010000404.1 GCA_020440705.1 bacterium
GATGTGCGTGTAGTCCCGCGCGAGGCCCCAGGCGAAGCCCGCCAGGTACGCGCGCCCCAGGCCCGCCTTCTCGGTGCGGTGGAGCACATGGACCCGCCCATCGGTCGCGGCTCGGGCGTCGGCCAGCGCCCCCGTCCCATCGGGCGAGCCATCGTCCACCACGAGCACGTGCCCCTCGGGCAGGTGCGCGTGGACTGCGTCGAGCAGGGCCTCGATGTTCTCGGCCTCGTTGTAGGTGGGCACCACCACCAGGGGCTTTGGCTGGTCAGACATCCGATCCTCCACGCTCCCGGGCCCCTGCTGCGGGGCTGGCCGGCGAGGCGCGCAGCATAGGAGGCGCCCGACGGGCGAGCAACCGCAGCAGATGCGTCGCCACCTCGCCGCCCCAGTCCGATCGGCGAAGTCGGGCCCGCACCGCCTCGACCGATGGGGCCCACGTCTCGGGCGCATGCAGCAGCCCCAGCGCAGCCGCCGCGATCGCCGCGGGCGTGCAGTCCTGAAGCACG
>JAGRNP010000405.1 GCA_020440705.1 bacterium
CTTTCAGCGTGAGCTACAAGAGCAAGCCGGATGAGGTCCGGGAAGTCGCCGGCGCAACGGCGCTCCAGCACGAGCTGGTGCTGGCCGAACCGCCGCCCTTCGTTGCGTTTCTGGGCTACGGCGAATCCAGCATCGACTTCAACCTCTCGGTGAGCGTGGATCAGCCGGACCGTTCCGGCCGGGTGCGGAGCGATCTCTACTACATGCTGTGGGACGCCTTTGCCGCGCACGGCATCGAGATCCCCTTCCCGCAGCGCGACCTCAATCTGGGCGATGGGTGGGAGAAGCTGGCGGGCATCGTGCCTCACAGCAAGGAGGCGTGAGGCGGGTTCCGCCACGCCGGCCACTCTCTGCATCTCCGCAACTTGGCGAGATAGCCTGCCCTGGCGCCGCCTCGCCCGCGCCGGCAAAAAGCACACACATGAAGACGCAAAGCCACGAAGGCGACAGACTCTTCCATCACCTCCTCATCCCCTCACCTCCTCATCCCCCTACTCAAAC
>JAGRNP010000406.1 GCA_020440705.1 bacterium
GAGCTCCTTCTTCATCTTGGCGGCGTCGTCCTTGCTGACACCTTCCTTGACGGTGGTCGGGGCGCTTTCCACCAGATCCTTGGCTTCCTTCAAGCCCAGGCTGGTGATGCCGCGAACGGCCTTGATGACGTTCACCTTGTTCGCGCCGACGCTGGCGAGAACCACGTTGAACTCGGTCTGCTCTTCGGCAGCCGCAGCGGCGCCGCCACCGGCCGGAGCGGCCGCAACAGCCACCGGGGCTGCGGCGGACACGCCGAACTTCTCTTCCATGGCCTTCACCAGGTCCATGATTTCCATCAGGCTCTTGGAGGCAATCGCCTCGATGATCTGTTCGTTGCTCAAAGACATCATGTTTCTCCAAATGAGATATGGCTAAAGGGTTGTGCGAGATGATCGAAAGTGTTGTCTTCAGGCTGCCTTCTGCTTGTCGGCAATCGCGCCCAGGGAACGGGCCAGCATGGACGCCGGCTCGGCCAGGGTGCGCACCAGACGCGTGGCCG
>JAGRNP010000407.1 GCA_020440705.1 bacterium
CTCGAGGAGGCCCTCGACGCGGCCGGCCACGCCTCCGAGCTCACCCGCCAGCTCCTGGCCTACGCCGGCAAGGGCCAGCGCCGCCGCACTCGCTTCTCCCTGGCCAAGCACATCGACGACATGCGCAAGCTGCTGCTGGCCAGCGTCGGCAAGGTCGCCAAGCTCACCATCGAGCACGGCGAGCCCTGCGAGATCGAGTGTGACGGCAACCAGCTGCAGCAGATCATCCTCAACCTCATCATCAACGCGACCGAGGCCGTGGGTGCGGCCGGTGAGGGCCACGGCAGGATCGTCCTGCGCACCGACGTCCTGCCCCTCGACGAAGCCCAGGCCGCGGCCATCTTGCTGCCGGGCCCGCTGCGCCCCGGTCGCTACGCCATGCTCGAGATCGTCGACGACGGCATCGGCATGGACGATGCCACCCGCAGCCGCATCTTCGACCCCTTCTTCACCACCAAGTCCCGCGGCCACGGCCTGGGCACAGCCAGCGTCCTCGGCAT